>NZ_JBATKE010000194.1:0-8931 GCF_049669105.1 Eudoraea sp. | reverse complement strand
ATTAACCCCTGTATCCCCTCTAAATGGGATGGGTTTAAGATGAAAAGGGTGTTTAGGGATGTTACGTATAATATCCATGTTAAGAACCCGGATCATATAAGTAAGGGGATAAAAAAAATTCTGGTAAATGGGACACCCATTAATTCCAATATTGTTCCCATTCTGGAAAAGGGTAAGGAACATACCGTGGAAGTGATAATGGGATAATGAATTTAAACAGCCGCATTTATTAATGAGGAAGTTTGTTTTTTAGTACACCGTATACAAATGTTCCAAATACTGCTGCTGCAATAACAATCAGCATACTTATTACCCCCGTGCCAAACAGAACATACAAGGGACCGGGGCAAGCACCAGCAAGTGCCCAACCAAAACCGAAAACAGTGCCACCTACAATATAACGAATAAAGCCACTGTCTTTTGGAATCAGATATATTTGATTCCCTTCTATATTTTTCACGCCAAATACTTTAAATAACCACACAAATAAAGCGCCCAAAAACACTGCAGAACCAATGATGCCGTACATATGAAACGACTGAAATTTAAACATTTCATAAATCCTGTACCAGGAAACGGCCTCAGATTTTACGAGGACAATCCCAAAGAAAATACCTACTAAAAAGAATTTTATAACTTTCATTGTCCGAATATTATGGGTAGAAGAAAATGGGTCATTATTAAACCCCCTATAAAAAAACCAACCACTGCAACTAACGAAGGCCATTGAAGATTACTGAGTCCTGTAATAGCATGACCCGAAGTACAACCGCCCGCGTAGCGTGTTCCAAAACCAACCAGGAAACCTGCAATAATAAGAATGGCCATGCCCTTAACGGTTAAAACATTATCCCATGCATAGATTTCAGCAGGTAAAAGTGTTTCACCTGCATTGACAAATCCAAGTTGGCTAAGGTCCGCAACGGTTTGAGAATTTAGGGCTATGGTGGAACCATCAGACAGAAAATTAACAGCTATATAGCCGCCAATAATAGCGCCCAGAACTACAACAAGGTTCCAACGATACGCTTTCCAGTCGAAGCGGAAGAAATCAGAATATTTTCCGGCACCACCAATACTGCATAGGGTTCTCAGGGTAGTTGACATGCCAAATGTTTTGCCGAAATAAATCAGCAATAACATTATTAGTGTTATTAAAGGGCCCGAAACATACCAGGGCCAGGGTTTAAGCAGATACTCCATTTCCTTTATTTAAAATAAATATAACTCAATAATTGTCGGATTTTTGAAATATAAATTACACAGAAACGATTTATAAGACATGCCTTACGCCTTTAAACATTTTGAAAGAAGACAGATTCGATTATTGTTTTTCGTAAACTTCGCTCATAAAACCTGGCAGGTCCTCGTTAGTAGTATTGGTTAACCTATTACCATTAAGGTTATATAAAAACAAGGTGCTATTTAAAAATAAAGACAGTTGCGAATTTTGAAATTGCCAGACTCCTGAAGAGTTATTACTTGTATTACTGCACCTAATATCGAATAGCCCTCCTGTTATGGTAGTAATTTCTAAATTAACAACAGTAGAACTCCAGGTACCGTCACCATTAATTTCAAGTGTTCCTGTCGCGCAGGGTAATTCTGTCAAAATATTCGAAGTCGAATTCCCATCTCCGTTAATATCCTGAGGTGGATTAATATTTAGTTCGGCCAAATTCCAGGTACCCACAACAGCATCATTGTTATCCACAATAGGTGCATTATCGTCTGATGAGCAAGCCTGAAAAATAAATATAAAGACAATTAGGGGTATTAAAACCTTGATCTTTTTCATCACTTTAATATTTTTTGTAATTATTCAAAAGTAAATGTTTTTGATGATAATAGATCAGTTTTTGTAATTGGAATAGCGCAACCAATAGGAATAGCGGTTTTATATTATGCGCGCAGCAGTAAATAATAACAATTGAATAGCAGAAAAACTATTAGATTTGGATAAATGTATTTTAAACAGTGCATGTAATTTTATCTTTTTATTTTATACCCTTGAATTATGAATAAAAGTAATTATCCCAGGTCATTTTCACATATTGGTATTACGGTACCGGATATTAAAAAAGCGGTTGAGTTCTATGAGGAAGTAATGGGTTGGTATGTTATAATGCCACCTTCAAAAGTCACAAAAGAAAGAGATACTGCTATTGGCCAAATGTGCATAGATGTTTTTGGAGAGCATTGGGAAACTTTTGAAATTGCACATATGTCTACTTCAGATGGGATAGGAATTGAGTTGTTTTCATTTCCTGATATGGATAACAAGAAACCGGAATTTTCCCCTTTTAGGACAGGACTTTTTCATTTTTGTGTCCAGGACCCGGAAATAGAGGCTTTGACAAATAAAATTGTTGAATACGGTGGAAAACAACGTATGCCGATTAGAGCGTACTACCCAAATGAAAAGCCATACAAAATGGTTTATGTGGAAGATCCTTTTGGCGTAGTATTCGAGATATATACCCATAGTTATGAATTGACGTATTCTTCCGGAGCCTATCAGGACTAAAAAACGGATACTGGTTGGTTCTTAATCCAAATGGATGTAAGGGTACAATGCATGGAACCTATTCCTGAGAAGTAAAATTAATCGAAGATGAAAAAATTAAAATCAATACTGTTCATTGCGGCTATTTTAAGTACCATATCTTGTGTGGTTGTAAACACTGCAAAAGGCGGTAAGGCCTCAGAAGATTGGCAATACCTTTTTAATGGAAAGAACCTGGAGGGCTGGGTAGTAAAAGTGCATCACCATGAATTGGGTGATAACTATGCGAATACTTTTCGGGTAAGCGATGGGAAAATTCAAATTAACTATGATGATTATGATGTATTTGATGAACGATTTGCCCATCTTTTCTATAAGGAATCATTCTCGTCTTATCACTTGAAGTTTGAGTATAAATTTACAGACCAATGGCTAAAGGATGCTCCTGTTTATACGTATAGGAATAGTGGGGTTATGTTTCATTCTCAGGATCCCAAAACCATTTTAAAAGACCAGAACTGGCCTATTTCTGTGGAATACCAAATATTAGCCGATGAAGGGAATGGCGTTCCGCGCCCAACTGGAAATATGTGCTCACCGGGAACAGATGTTCTGTATAATACTAAAATTGATCCAAGACATTGTATCAATTCTTCATCTAAAACATATAAATGGGACCAGTGGGTAAGCGGAGAATTAATGGTTTATGCCGATTCTCTTGTGATACATATTGTCGATGGTGAAGAAGTATTGCGGTATAGCAAGCCTCAAATAGGAGGAGCAGTGGCAGACGGATTTGACCCTGCAATCAAAATTGATGGTAAACTACTAAAAGAAGGCTACATAGGACTACAATCTGAAGGTCAGGGCATAGAATTCAGGGAAATAAAAATTAAAAAATTAGATTAATCAATCAGGCATTATCCACCTTTGCAATGCCTATAAAGAAGAATTTTAATTACTATGAAATCTTATAAATTATTTTTAATCCTCCTGGGTTTGTTCCTGGCAAACTGTAAAACGAATAAAGAACCCACACCAAAATTTGAACATGATATTACAATGGGACCAACCCCGTGGACCAGTGAATCGTTTGAATTAGAGGAGGAGGATTTTACATTTGCAATCATCTCAGATTTAAATGGAGGTGAACGGGAAGGAGTTTACAGTACAGCTGTATCCCAATTAAACAGATTGGATCCTACTTTTGTGCTTAGTGTGGGCGATTTAATTGATGGAGGTACCGAAGACTCTTTACAACTGGCCAAAGAGTGGGATTCTTTTGATGCCCGAACCTCAAAACTCAATATGCCTTTTTTTTATTTGGGGGGGAACCACGATCTGACCAATCCAAGGATGAGGGAATTCTGGAAAAACAGGTTTGGGCCACGTTATTATCATTTCGTATACGAAGATGTTTTATTTCTAATGATGGACTCTGAGGACTATACTGAAAAACGGATGTTAGAGATTTATCATGCACGAGCTGAAGCCCTTAAAATTATAAAGGGTGATATTGAGGGAATTTATGAAGAATCTGAATATTACAATATGCCCGAGCGTCGACTTGGAGGTATGAGTGCGGATCAATTGCTTTATTTTAAAGAGGTCCTCAATCAATATCCCAGCGTAAAATGGACTTTTATTTTAATGCACAAACCACTTTGGAGGAGAGAAGATGATAAAGGTTTGGGGCAATTGGAAACAGTTTTATCTAATCGAAATTATACCGTAATTAACGGTCACTTACATTCCTTTTCACATAGGATCAGAAACAAAATGGATTATATGATCCTGGGTACCACCGGCGGAAGCCAGGAGTTGGGTGATTCTCTTGCCTATGATCATGTAACCCTGGTGAGAATGGCACAAAAACCAATAATTACACATTTAAAAATGGAAGGAATTTTAGATGAAACGGGTAAAGTTCCTGATTAGGCTTTAGCCTGCTTCCAGGAGTATGGTTTAAAAGATAACAACCTGATTCTATGACGATGATTTACCGGTAAATGTCATTCGAAATGACATTATCAAAGAAGTGAAAATTATACAGGAGCAGCTGTAAACATTTTTTATAGCTGCTCCTTTAGTATCTTTTGGTTTAATGATACTTTACTAAATACCAATCATACTTACATTAATTCTGATTGTTTTGATCTATTCTTTTTTAATAAGTTGTGAGGCTCCGGTTAAATGCTTTTCAGTTACTAAAGCACCTCCTTCATAGGTAAGTGAGCTGGCTCCGGCAGCATCTATTTTAATTGTCTCTGAAACAGAAAGTTGGGCATTACTGGCTCCGGAAAGAGCAATAGTTAAATTTTTGACTAAAAAATCATAGTTGAGCAATTCGCTACCACCTGACAACTCTGCCTTGAATTCACCAGTTTTCCCGAAAATATCTATTTTGGAAGCACCTTCAGCTTCAAGTTCTAAATTATCAGTATTTAACTGACCAGTAAAAATAGAAGCGCCAGATAAGTCAATTTTAGCTGATTCTGCTGTTAGTTCAGATTCCAGGGTTATCTTGGAAGCCCCGGTGGCGAGATAATAGTCAATGCTCTTTGTGGTAATGTAAACATTCATTGTTGCGTTTCCGCGAATATTAGTATGTTTTTTAAGCTTAATTTCCAGATTGTTGTCTTTCATTTCTACAACAACAAGATTTTGAATATCTTCATTGGCTTCAACAATTATTTTTTCTTCGGTATCCGAGAAGGTAACAAATGCATTAAAGGTACTGGCCACTTTCAGTCCTGTAAACCCTTTGAGGTTTACTTGAACCCTGCTTACTTGGCCAGAAACCTTTACAGTTTCTTTTTCACAAGATGTCAGTATTACTATGAGGAAGATTAAACCGGTTAATAAAGTTGTTTTTTTCATTTTCTTATAATTTATTTTAGTGCTATTTTAAGTTTTTATTTGATCCCATTAGGGGTATCCATTGAAAGTTTATTGGAGACCATTCAGTGTTTCCTTCATCGTCTATTGTATCATTTTTTACAAAAACATTATTGTTTTTGGAGTATACATTCTGTGTGCGTATCAGCCAATGTGCAGAGCTTCCAGGAGGTAGAGTATTTTTTTCCATCTTAAATTTTCTTTTTGTATCTGTTTCTACCCATATTGAATACGCCCACCTTAACACCAATTCCTACAGAGAAACCATTTATATCAGAAACCAGGCCGGGTTGAAAATCAGTGCTGCTTGAAAACCTGTACTTTAAACCCGCTTCCAGCTGTACATATCGTGAAATATTGTAGAGAACATTGACCCCAGGTTCAAATACAAATATGGCATCCCACTGATCAACGTCTGTAAAGGGGTCATCAATATCCCCGTTTAAATAGCCCACGGCGCCACCCCCTATAAGTACGGGAAACGACATGTTAACCCGGGATTTTCCAAATAAAATGGGCTCTAAATGCAATCCTCCGTAACCACCAACAAGGTCTCCATTGGAAAATGAAATACTTTGGGCATTTTGTTCCGAATAAAGCCCCACTCCAATTATTCCCACTTCGAATTGCTGATTGGCGACATAAGCTATTTTTACGCTGCCCAAATAAGTGTCTTTTTTATCAATTTGACCATAAGACCCTGCAATTCCCAGGTATACGCCATGTACCACATTTTTGCGATCATTAAACTCCACGTAGTCATTAGATTCTTGAGCATTAGTAGAGGCAATAACTTGTAACAGGATGAGAAAAAATAGTAACTTTTGATGTATCATGATTTAATTATTATTTGATTGATATAGTAATAGACAATCCGTTTTCAAAATAGTTGCATTTCTTCTTATTTTTTTTAAACAATGGTATTTTAATATTTTGGATCAGGTCTTTTTAAGAGATAGTTATCGTAATTTTAATGGAAGTTGGATAGTTTACTTCTGTTCTTTAAGTACTACCACGCCTTTATTTCCGATTAAGGACACCCTACCCAGCATTTTTTTCCCGTATGTAGCTTCAATTTCACGGATTTTTTTTACATCATTTACCATCTTTGAATTAATGTTTTCAAAGGTCTTAGGAATTCTTAGTAATCCCTCTTCCAAAACGGCATCAAATACGAAGGATGTTCCACTAATATTAAGACTGATATCCGAGGACTCTTGGTTAATAAAAACTTCAGGATCTGGTTTAAGAAATCGGGAAACTTTAAAATCCGTGACCTTAGTGCTAATATTAATAGTATTACCAACACTTTTCACAAGTGCAGTAGTAAATTTTAGCTCTCCCCTAATAGAGCCAATTTCTCCTATAGTTATTTCATCCTTATTCGAATGGATATCCAGCGTAGTTACGTTTTCTATTTTAATATTTGTGCCACGGCTATCAATCCGTAGGTCTCTGGATTCATCAATAGTAATATCACCGTTCTTTGACCTAAGATTACCGTAACCGAAAGAACGTGCCTTTAATTTCCCGTAATCTATGGTAATGTCTGCATTTTCAATGTTCTCATTAATCCAGATATCACCATGCGCAACTATTGCCTTAAGATCTCCTACCCATCCGTCAATAACAACATCACCAAATTTGTTGTTTATCTCCAATTTGGTATTGGAAGGCAGCTGAATGATATAGTCTATTTTAAGATTACTTTTACTAAAATCTAAAGGACTCTCACTGGTAAAATACTTGGCAATAAACCCTGTTTTTTTATCCTGTATTTCTGAGGTGACCGCCACATAATTGTCCATAACCCTGAAATCAGGAATAACGCGTTCTAAAAGACTTTCTGCGTTTTCTTTCTTATTACCGGTAACGGTAATGTCTATTACTATTTCAACTTTGTTTTGATCCCAGCCCTTTACAGTAATATTTCCGTATTCGTTGTTAAGCTGTAATTTCCCGGCCTCATTCATTTCAAAAGAGTTTTCTAGCCTCTTAGTTACTTTCTCCTGAGCCGTTGTAGAATGGCTTAATGCGAGAATAACCATTACAACCAGTAGTTTTTTATAAATTGTATCCATCATTTTCATCTGTTATTTTGGATTCGTTTATTTGTTGCAATAAATTTTCTATGAGCTCAATTCTTTTTTTATAATTGGTAATGATGGCCTCCAGAACAATTTCGCTGTCCAAGTTTTTTTTCATTTCCAATTTTAATACCTCATATTCATCATCCAGTTCATCTATAAAACCTAAAAATTCCTCTTTATCGTTTTCTGAGAGTCTAGGGTGGTCTTTTACCAACTGTATCTGGTGAGAGACTAAAGCCTTATAGTGCATATCAATACCCTGTAATTCTTTGGTGACCAGACCTTCCTGATATTTTTGATTTCCCGTATTGAATAAAGTCACGCCTATGATTCCTGATAGCCCTAGTACCAATAAAATACTGGCAGCAATTCGGACCATGGATATTCTCCAAAGTGGTATAACCTTGGGTTGAGGATTATCCAATTGAGCCGAAATATTTCCCCAAATTTTAGCTTTATCAGGTTCGTGTATATCAAACAATTCTTTGTTCGACCGTATATGTTTTTCAAATTTGTCCATTATTAACTGGTAATAATTGTGATTAGTTTTTTTTTAGCTCTGTGGTACTGAGATTTTGAAGTAGCTTCAGAAATCTCGAGTATCTGCCCAATCTCTTTATGTGTATAACCTTCTATTAAATAAAGATTTATGATCTGTTTATAACCGGCAGGCAGTTTTTCAATTCCGTTAATGATTTTTTGGATATCCTTTTGTTCACTCTTTTGATCACTCTTTTCACTTTCATCTTCATTCAGGTAATATTCATGGTTTTCAATTGGTGTGATTGCTATACGCTTTGTTTTAAGGTGGTTAATGCTTTTATTTATTACTATTCTCTTTAACCAGGCACCAAATGTGCTTTCATACCTAAAGTTTTTCAGGTTTTTAAATGCCTCAACAAAACTATCCTGGAGTACATCCTCAGCATCTTCTTTTATTCCTATCATTCGCATAGCAACATTGTACATGGCGTCCACATAGAGTTCATACAATTGGTATTGTGATGTTCTATCTCCCAACTTGCTTTTTTCAACAAGATATTTATGCGTATAACGTATATGGGCTTTCAACTAGATCAGGCCTTGGTTAGTTCTATTTTTGAATTATAAATTTCATTCACTTCTAAAGACAAGCTAAAAACGAAAGGGTTGCACCAGAATAAAATAATTTCGAAATAAATTGACAAAATGGATATTTTGGCTACCAAAAATTACATGTCATTCGAAATGCCTATCTTGAGGTTATGTGACGACTATTGTAGCCTAGATGTTACAAATATTGGCAGGCAAATAGAAATTTTTATTAAGATTTTGATTGGTAATCTTATTTTATAAATACGGGACACCTAATAAAAGTATATGGAAAACAAATATCTGGATATCAATACCCTTAAATTTTTACTTTACGAAGTACACGATCTTCAAAATGTTTTAGAT
>NZ_JBATKE010000193.1:0-7384 GCF_049669105.1 Eudoraea sp. | reverse complement strand
AGTTTAAGCAGATCTTTAGAAATAAGGGAATGCTGCCTATTATTTTTATTATGCCTATGGTTCAGCTTCTGATCCTGGCAAATGCAGCAACATTTGAAATTAAAAACATCAAATTTGCTTACCTGGACAATGATCGTACAGCCATGTCGCGTGCGTTGCTGGAAAAATTCAATGCATCAACCTATTTTAATGTTCTCACAGCTTTTGCTTCTGAAAAACAGGCAAATTCTGCTATGCTAAATGGTAATGTGGATGTGGTTTTAGAAATACCACCCTATTTTGAAAGGGATTTGATTAAGGAAAAACAAAATGAATTAGGACTGACCATAAATGCCATAGATGGGGCCACAGCCGGTGTAGAAAGCGTTTACGTAAGTCAGATTGTACAAAGTTTTAATAAGAATCTAAGAACTGTATTGATGCAGGCTTCAGATAAAATTAATAGACCCATACAGATCACAACAATTCCTTCCTTTTGGTATAATGAGACCTTAAACTATAAAACTTTTATGGTCCCCGGTATATTGGTATTACTGGTTACAATGATTACCCTGTTCCTGTCCGGGATGAATATTGTACGGGAAAAGGAAATCGGGACTCTGGAACAAATAAATGTTACACCCATACAAAAAAAGCAGTTTATTATCGGGAAGTTGTTTCCTTTTTGGGTTATTGGAATGGGGTTGTTAACCATTGGCCTCATCATTGCAAAACTCATTTTCGACATTCCAATAGTGGGGAGTTTAGCCCTGATGTACGCCTATACATCTATATATATATTTGTTGTTTTAGGGATAGGATTATTTATTTCCAATTTTACAAATACCCAGCAACAAGCCATGTTTATAGCCTGGTTTTTTATGGTGATTTTTATACTAATGAGTGGCTTATTCACGCCCATAGAAAGTATGCCACAATGGGCCCAGTTTATAACCGAGTTTAACCCCATCAAATATTTTGTTGAAGTAATGCGAATGGTAATGCTTAAAGGCTCGTCGTTTAAAGATATATTACCTCAGATGATAAAAACATTGCTCTATGCACTAGTAATGAATGGATTGGCAGTTTGGAGCTATAAAAAAACCAATTAACCAGGAGGTTCCTGTATTATCTTCGTTTTGGGTTACCCCCATCCTCATTACATATTCTTCAATTCACTAACCAGACTGGTCAATGCGTCTTTCGCATCCCCAAAAAGCATAACTGTTTTATCATTGTAGAACAGTTCATTTTCAATTCCGGCATATCCGGCATTCATGGTACGTTTATTAACTATGATATGTTTAGCATTTTCAACATCCAGGATAGGCATTCCATAAATTGGGCTTGAAGGATCGTTATGTGCAGCAGGATTTACCACATCATTTGCTCCAACTACAAGAACAACATCAGTATTCTTAAATTGAGGATTAATATCATCCATTTCTAACAACAGGGAATAATCCACATTGCTTTCTGCAAGCAATACGTTCATGTGGCCCGGCATACGGCCGGCTACGGGGTGAATGGCATATTTAACATTAACTCCTTTCTTC
The DNA here is from genome assembly GCF_049669105.1 of Eudoraea sp. Taxonomy (NCBI): domain Bacteria; kingdom Pseudomonadati; phylum Bacteroidota; class Flavobacteriia; order Flavobacteriales; family Flavobacteriaceae; genus Eudoraea; species Eudoraea sp. The sequence goes on along the minus strand of NZ_JBATKE010000193.1, from coordinate 5,849 downwards.
GTCAGCAATTCTTCTAATTCATGAATGACGTGTTGTGCCTGAGCAACTGCTAAACCATAACCCGGTACAATAATTACATTGGTAGCGTAATTCATCATAATTGCGGCATCGCTGGGGTTTGTTTTCTTAATGGACCCAAATTTTTTATCAGAATCAGCTACAGAATCTGTTGCTCCGAAAGAACCAAATATCACTGCGCCTAAGGTTCTATTCATTCCCTTACACATTGCTATTGTAAGTATAATCCCGGCAGAGCCCACAAGAATACCTCCTACTAACATCACCATATTGGAATATAAAATTCCGGTTATTGCTGCTGCAATTCCGGTCAAAGAATTAAGTAATGAAATTACCACTGGCATATCGGCACCACCTATGGGCAGTACGAATAAAATTCCATAAATTAAACCGGTAGCCAACAAAATCCCCACAAAAACCTGATCGTTAACACCTGTAGTTACCATAAAGACAGCAAAAGCAATAATCCCAATTAAAAAAAGATTGTTTACTATTTTGTGAAAAGGAATTTTCACTACGCTTTTAAGGGACCCATTTAATTTTCCCCAGGCTATCAAACTTCCTGAAAAAGTAATTGCCCCGATAATTATACCTGAGACAATAGTTGTGGCTTGCATCTTATCTCCCACATTTTTACTGAATTCTACCAAACCAATTAGGGCCGCACTTGCACCCCCAAAGCCATTGAACAAAGAGACTAATTCCGGCATCTTTGTCATTTTCACTTTTATGGCCATCCAGGCTCCTATAGCAGAACCTATTACTATTGCCAACCCAATTAAAATATAAATAATTGTTGGCACCTGTAAATCATGGATAAAAATAGTCCCTGCAATAGCAAGACCCATACCAATGGCAGCAATTAAATTGCCGTTTTTTGCAGTAACCGGATGTCCCAGTTTTTTTAATCCAATAACAAAGGTTATCGTGGCTATCAGATAGATAATACTCAATGATATACTCATTAATTTTTCTTTTTAAACATTTGAAGCATTCTGCCTGTAACTGCAAAACCACCCACAACATTTAAGATTCCTAAAATTACCGCTATAAATCCAAGGGTCAGGGCCAGATAATCTTCCGGATCTGAATTCAGCATAACCAATATGGCGCCCACGACCACCACACCACTTAAAGCATTAGCACCTGACATCAATGGCGTATGCAATACTGCAGGGATGTTCTTGATGACTTCAACACCTACAAATATCGCAAGGATTAAGATGTATGTGATTTCGAGATTAGCACTAATAAATTCTATCACTTCATTCATAGTATTTGTTTTTCTAATTTCGAATAATTCCGTTATGTACAATTAAAGTTTCATTTGTTATTTGTTCTTCCAGATCCCATTTGAATTTGGTGTCTTCGGTCAGATGCATAATAAAATTGTACATATTTTTGGCATATAAATCACTTGCGTTTGTAGAAACACTCTCCGGGGCTATAGATGTGCCGATCACCTTCACCCCTTTTCTCAATACGGTTTTATTCAGTTTGCTGATTTCGCAATTACCACCCTGGGCAGCCGCCAAATCTATAATTACAGCGCCATTTTTCATTTGTAACACTTGCTCTTCAGTGATTAACATAGGAGATTTTCTTCCCGGAATGCCAGCAGTGGTAATTACAAGATCGGCCTTAAAAAGCGACTTGTTAACGGCTTCTTTTTGCCTTCGAATGTAATCCTCAGAAGCTTCCTTGGCATATCCGCTGTCAGATTTACCATTACCCCCTTCCACCAAAATAAATTTTGCGCCTAATGATTCAACCTGTTCTTTGGTCTCCAGCCTGATATCGGTAGCCTTGACCATAGCGCCTAAGCGCCTTGCCGTTGCTATGGCCTGTAACCCTGCAACTCCTGCGCCATAAATTAAAACCCGGGCTGGTTTTATAGTGCCGGCGGCGGTCATCATTAATGGAAATATTTTTTTCATTTCATAAGCCCCGAGAATTACTGCCTTGTAACCGGCCAAATTGCTTTGTGAACTCAAGACATCCATATCCTGAGCTCTTGAAATACGGGGAATAGCATCCATAGAGAAAGCTGATGCGCCTTTATCAGCAATTTTTTGAATCAATTCCGGGTTTGATTTATGAAATAATTGACTAATCAACACCTGGCCTTTGCTGACCAATTTTAAATCTTCTTCATTAAATGGATTAATTTTTATAAGTAGTTGTGCATCTTTAAAAACAACACCTCTCTTTTCTACCGTTGCGCCTGCTTCCCTGTAGTCTGAATTCTTATAAGATGAATAAGTGCCTGCATCTTCTTCCACAATTAATTTGAAACCCTTATCAATTAATTGTTTTGTAATTGTTGGAGAAATTGAAACACGCTTTTCGCCTTTTTGAGTTTCCTTCAATATGCCTATTCTCATATTCGCTGGTGGTTTATTCGCGTATTGTGTTTTTGGTCTTGGTCTGTAAATTTAAGGGTTTATTAAAAAACTGAACTATCTATTTCCATATTTGTGTATTCCGGTAAACAGTTTGGCATAATATAAGTTGGTAAAACGGTGGATATATAAAGTTCGGTTCTTAACAATCCATGAAAATATGTTATTTTTTTTAATTCCGCACATATCGTATCAAAAGTCTAACGAGTATTTTCATATATAAACTATTAAAGATAGCAGTATTTAACTCGCTATAATTGCAATTAGAGCAATTGAGCTTGTCTACAAGGAATATTATTTAATTTTCACAACCATATAGGTCTGTTTGGCAACAAAAATGACAGCTACTTTAAAGAAGCTGCTAGTTTTGGCGTTATATAATGAAATGTCAGTACAAATGAAAAATATAATTATAGCATTAGCTTTCACTTTTTCAGTAACGGGATTCTATGCGCAAGAAGGATTAAAGCTAGGACTTCACGCAGGTTTGCCTATTGATGATTTTAATGATGAAATAAGCCTGATGGTAGGTTTGGATCTGGGATATATGTGGGCTCTGGGTGAAGTAGTGGATCTCGGCATAAGTACTGGACTTATTTACGGATTTAAAGATTCTTTTCAATCAGATGAAATTGTATCTGGACTAACTGATGTACAATTTGTACCACTTGCCGCTTCATTAAGAATTTGGCCTTCTAATTCGTTCTCCTTTGGTGTGGACGGCGGTTATGGCCTTGGATTAAATAAAGGGAATGATGGCGGAATTTATTACAGACCTATAATTGGTTATTTAATGGGGCCTATGACTGAAATTAACCTGTCCTATACCGGAATACAATTAGAAAACAGAACCTGGAATACGGTTTCCCTGGGATTCTTGCATACTTTCGAATTTTAAAAGGAGGCAAATCTCACTAATCCCTTAATATTTCTTCGATTAATTGTAATTCTTCCGTTGTAAATTCCATTTTATCAAGTATCCCAACAGCATCTTCTATTTGCGATACTTTGCTGGCACCTATTATTACCGAAGTAACTCTTTTATCTCTTAAAACCCAGGCAAGCGCCAGTTGAGCCATTTTTTGCCCTCTGGATTCAGCGATTTCATTCAGTCTTTTAATTTTGGCTATCTTTTCTGGTGTGATATCTGTAGATTGCAGGTAGCTATCCGCTTTTGATGCCCTGGAGCCTTCAGGAATCCCCTTAAGGTACTTATTTGTCAAGAGCCCCTGGAATAAGGGACTGAATACTACAGAACCCACCCCATTTTTTTCGAGCACATCCAATAATCCATCCTCTACCCATCTGTTGAACATGCTGTAAGACGGCTGATGCACCAGACAAGGCGTACCCAGGTCTTTTAATATATTTATTGCCTGCTGAGACTGCTCAGGATTATAGGAAGATATACCTGCGTACAAAGCCTTACCCGATCTAACTATTTGATCAAGCGCCATCATCGTTTCTTCTAAAGGCGTGTTTGGATCCGGTCTGTGACTATAAAAAATATCTACATACTCCAGTCCCATTCGCTTCAGGCTTTGATCACAACTGGCAATTAAATATTTTCTGGAGCCCCACTCGCCATAAGGTCCGGGCCACATATCATAACCTGCTTTTGAGGTGATGATCATTTCATCTCTGTAGGATTTTAAATCAGACTTTAGAATTCTTCCAAAAGTCTCTTCTGCAGAGCCATACGGAGGCCCGTAATTATTGGCCAGATCAAAATGTGTTATCCCCAGGTCAAATGCCCTCCGTACCATATTTCTGCCATTTTCATATACATCTATTCCTCCGAAGTTGTGCCATAATCCCAGGGATATTGCGGGTAGCAGCAAACCACTGTTTCCGCAACGATTATATTTCATTTTGTCATACCTTTTATTATTGGCTGTATATTTCATATGTAGAAAGCTGTTATTGTTGTAATTTTTGACTTAAATTCTAAAGTAATTCGAAAACTGGTAGAATATTCACTAATTGGTAATAGCATGACCCGCGTCTACAGCGGTTCGTACTTTCTTCCAATCCACTTCGCCTAATAAAGCACATTCCGCGCCTAAAATAAAACGATCCGGAGCTTCTTCAAGAACTGCCGTTACCTGTTGTCGTATCTCCTGATCGGTACCGGTTAGGATAGGTCCTCTTTTCTCCAGGCCACCCATTATAGGCCGTTCGCCAAACATGGTATACAATTCTTTTAAGGGTACCTTTTTATCAGCAACGATATCACTCAAATTTACGATATGACCAGGATAATCAATAAATGGGCTTAAATCGTCATAAGGGCCTTCATAGTCACAAATATGCAAAACATTGCAGATACAATTATCATTAATTTCGTTTTGTACAACCATATCCGTAGGCTTAATATAATCCAGAAAAATATTGGGATCCTGAAACCTAAAAGCTTCATTGCCCTGTGATGGAGCTAAGAAACCATCGACCCCTAATTTTATACATTCTTTCAAAAAGATCATTACACTGTCAGTGATAATTTCAAGGCCCTTTTTAACACTTTCAGGATCTTGTTTTAAATGTTCGGTAACCAATTGACTAGTAACACTGTGACCGGCGCACATAAAAGGAGAATAAAAAGTGGCAATGACAGGAGCTAACTTTTTACCCTGTTTTACAAGTTCCGTAACCACATAAAGCTGCTTTTCGTAATAGTCTTTCCCGTAAAATGGCATATTGGCCCAGTCTTCCGGTTTTTTTATGGTATCGATAGCCGGAAACAGTGCTTCATACTGGATTTTGATAAAATCCATATCAATAGCCTTAAAATATTCGAGATGCCTGGCTACCGCGGCATCACCCCATTGATACCCTTCGCCAAAATGTACGAAAAAACCACTTGGAATATAGTCCTGCTTTCCGGTTGAAGTCAACAGATTTAAAACAGCCTCCCTTTTATTGAAGACAGGTGCAGACTCGCAGGATCCTAGGCCAAAAGCCCCCAGACCTGCTGCATATGTTCCAGCTGAGATAAGACCCAGAGATTTGACAAAATCCCTTCTTTTAATTGTTTGTATGTCCATAAATCAGAATTTTAAAATAATGAATTCTTGCTAGTTGTTTTTTTTAAGTTCAAAGGAGAGATAATCATAATTCATCTGTCCTTTTTCAAGGGTGTGTAAAGTGAGTAATTGTATGCCGCTTTTAAGCTCAATCTCACCAAGCTCTTCAGCAAAGTTCCAATGGTGCCATTGACGCCAGGCGATTGTATCATTAGGGTCATAAGTAGATTTAATTTCCAGAGGACCGGATTCTCCTCCGGTAGTTGTTGTGATGCTAATTTTCCCGTCTTTATTAGCGGTATACATTAATCCAATTTGGTAGATCCCTGTGGCTTTCACATCTATAGTATATCTTGTCCATTCGCCTGGTTCCGTCCAGCCAACATATAACTGCCCCTCCTCAGGC
>NZ_JBATKE010000192.1:0-10296 GCF_049669105.1 Eudoraea sp. | reverse complement strand
TAGTAAAGCCGCAACAGAGAATGACAAAGGGGTTAAGGTTAATGATATTCTGATGCCTATAGCGTGGACCAAAAGCTATCAAATTCCAGATGGAAAAAAAGGGAAAGCATTTACTTCTACTATAGGTTCAGCAAGTGATATGTTGAACGAAGGCACACGAAGGTTATTAGTTAATAGCGTATTCTGGAGTTTGGATATGTCTGTTCCGGAAAAGGCAGATGTAGAACTTGTTGGTGATTTTAACCCCACAGCCTATGAATTCAGAGATGATAAATACTGGCTTCAAAAACAGTTAAGAGTTGAAGATTTTGATTAAAATTTATCTACTTAGATTTGTTAACAAATGAAAAACAGTTTAAAATGAAGAACGTACTTAAAACTCTATGTTTAACGGGAACTACGCTCGTATTTGTTTTAATGGTTTTGTCCTGTAAGGATGCCAAAAAGGAAGAGGTAAAACAAGTTAAAAATGCCTTGACCGATCCTGGACTTGAATATAATACTTATACTCCAAAGGCAACGGATATCATTATTTCTCGCTCAGACTATGCCAACAAACTCTATGGTTTTTGGTTGGGCCAATGTATTGCCAACTGGACCGGTTTAGTAACCGAAATGGATAAAATTGGAAACATTGGCGAAATAAAAACAGGTCCATTCTATACGAGAGAAGATTGGGGAAAACCAGATCAGCCCAGCATTTGGGGTGAGGGTTTGCCAAGTGAACTATCTGATAATATAGATTTTGTATTCAGAGGTGAAGATGAGATTTGGGGTGCAGATGATGATACGGATATTGAATATATGTACCAGCATTTATTGTATACGAATAAAACCAGTATGTTAAGCGGAAAGCAAATTAAAGAAGGTTGGCTGAAGCATATAAAACATGAAGAAGAAAACTTCCTATGGGTCTCGAATCAAAAAGCGCTTGATATGATGCTTAATGGGGCAGTTCCTCCTGAAACAAGTGACCCAAATTTAACCCGCGACAGCATTTACGATAATTATCACGAGATGATAGATGCACAATTAACTACAGAAATATTTGGCCTTTTTGCCCCGGCTAGACCGGATATTGCTTTAAAAATAGCCGAATTACCTATACGAACCACGGCACGGGAAAACGCTCAATGGATTTCTGAATTCTATGTTATCATGTATTCATTGGCCTCAGAGGTTGATAAAAGCCTGAGCCAAAAAGAACAAATAGCGTGGATGGCTCAGCAAGCCAGAGAGCACCTTCCCAATGATTCATATGCTGCGAAAATGTACGATTTTGTGAAAGGCAAATACGATTCAAGCATCCCATGGGAACAAGCCCGTGATGATTTATATGAACGCTATCAGGTAAATCAGGAAGATGGGTATACCATAACTTCAAAAAATATTTTCTGTAATGGTTGTTTCGCTGCAGGGATTAATTTTGGGGCTAGCATAGTGAGTCTTTTATACGGAGAAGGAGACCTAAAAGAGACAATTAAGATTGGAGCCCTGGCCGGATGGGACTCAGATAACCCCACTGCCACCTGGGGTGGTCTTTTGGGATTTATGCTGGGTAAAGAAGGTGTAGAAGAGGCTTTCGGACGTAAATTTTCTGATAAATTCAATATCCATAGAACCCGGGTTAACTTTGCAAATGACGGATTAGACACTTTTGATGAAATGGCCAAAAAAGGCATTTATGTCATTGATCGGGTTGTGCAGGAAGAAATGGCTGGAGGCATAGATCTGGAAAAAGATATATGGCTCGTTCCAAAAGAGGGATTGTAACAAATAAATGAATTAGAAGTCTAATGACTTTACAAGCCTCTTTACTTCAATTACATGAATATAAAATTGACCTTAAAAAACCGAATACTCTTCACTTCAATAGTGACCTTATTATCCTGGGCGCATTTAGCCTGGGACTATTTTCACGGCGGTATCCCGACTCATTATCTTCTCCATCGTAAAGATTTACCGGGAATGTCAAATTGGTGGGGAGGAATAGTCATCCCACTGCTGACCTGGTTTCTGCTTTATCGCATTAAAAGGAGGGTATACGATAAAGACATTAATGAAACCTCTATTACCTCAAATCATGTTATTTATGGCTTTATTGGCGCCCTTTTATTTGGAATAATTCTGTCATTCTTTTTTACCATTGGCACTAATGTCCCGGGTTATATGATGATTGGTCTTTTTATCATATCATTTTTCATTCCCATATACAGGGCTGAACAGCTGCTAGGGTTTGTTCTTGGGATGGCATATACATTTGGAGGAATTTTACCCATTTTAATCGGAAGTATCCTCGTCCTAATATTTGTGATAGATTACCGGGCAATTCGCGCTTCTATACTATATCTTATTTCAAAAACTACCTCAGGAAAATCATAATTCAGCAGCAGAAGTTAAAAAGCTTTAAAGCTGATATAGGTCATTTGTTACTGTACTATTCATTTATAAATTTCGTGATATAAACCATGACTCGATAAGATAAAAACAGCAATAGATCATAGAACATATGGTCCCACTGACGCTAGCAAGGTATTTAGAAAATTAGGTACATGTTCAAGAACTTTCTTTCATATTTTAAATAGAGAATTTGGACACCCCAAAGAACTTGAGGAGCTTGCGGCCGATTCTTTAGCCGGTGGTATTCTTCAACAGGGACAGCAGTGTGGTATGCTTTGGGGAGCTTCCCTTGCAGTGGGTGGAGAAGCCTATAGAAAATGTAAGGATCAAAATGAAGCCATTTGTGTTGCTATCAAAGCTACTCAGGATATCATGGAATCCTTCTCCAAAAACGAAAATACTATCAACTGCCGGGATATCACTCATTGTGACTTTTCCAGCAAACTGAGCTTTGCTAAGTACATGTTCTCCGGCAGATTCTTATACTGTTTTAAAAATGGCTGACCGATGGGCTCCGGATGCAGTAAAAGCAGCCCTTAATGGGTTGTCACCCAAAGAAATTGATAGGCATTCAGTTTCGATCAGTTGTGCTACGGAGGTTGCCAGGAATATGGGCGCCAGCGATGAAGAAATGATCATGGTAGCAGGTTTTGCAGGCGGTATGGGATTAAGCGGAGCTGCTTGCGGTGCGTTAAGTGCCGCCATATGGATGAAATCGCTCGCCTTATACCGAAAAGAATCCAAAAAAGTGTCTTTGAAAAATCCAAGTTTAAAAAATATATTTGAAACATTTTATAAGACTACCGGATCAAAAATTAGATGTGATGCTATTACGGGAATGGATTTCAATACGCTGGATGATCACACCAATTTTATTAGAAATGGTGGTTGTGACTCGCTTTTGAAGGTACTCGCTAAATCTTAGTCTGATAGTCAAAAACCCATAAAGTCATCAGTTCAATTGAAATTGACTTAATACATTAATTATTAGTTGTTTAGAAATCTTCTGATAATTGGTTAAAGAAGTCTGAACTTTCCATGTATTTAATTTTTTAATTGTCGCAGATTTCAGGTTATTCACAAGTATTATAAAATTTCAGTAACTTTAATGTTATTCAATTAATGAAAACAGAGAGTAATCATTTTCTTAAATACCTAGAGGCACTTACCTCATCCCCTTTTTTCAAGGATTCCAGTACTGGCTCTATTAAGGAACTATTGCATTCCATGTCGGAGGAACATTGGAACGCAAAAAGTTTTAAAAGCAGTACAGATGTAATGTCCACCTTCCATTTCATCGTATCCGGCAGGTTAAAAGTATATAAGTCTAATCCGGATACAGGTAGAGAACATACAGTTTTTGTGCTGTCTAAGGGGGATGTTTTTGATGTTCTATCTTTGCTGGACACTAAGCCGCATGATGTTTACTGGGAAGCGCTGGATTCATTAGATGTTTTAAAAATCTCTATGGAACAAATGCGTCATTGGATTAATAAATATCCGGTAATGCACAAAGCCATATTATATTATCTGGGGGACCGTATGCGACAGCTCATGGATGTTGCCACTGATGTTACCCTTCACAGTACTTTGGTACGCCTCTCTGCATTGCTCCTTAAAAATATAAATGGAGAAACCCGCAAATTAGAATTAATCAATAATTTGCCAAATGATGAGATTGCAGGTCTCATAGGTACTACTCGGGCAGTTGTGAGCAGGCACATCCAGGAATTAAAACGGTGTGGGGCAATTTCAGTAAGTCGCAAACAAATTAATGTTAAGAATCTGGAATTGCTATTATCAATTGCTGAAGAAAAATACATTCCTTAATTAATTTTTTTTATTGGTTATACATTCCATTTGTCATACGAAAATTATCAATTACCGGATATTACAAATTTTACCTAAGTGCTACTTAGGTAGCTGTATTTGCTTTTAAAATCAAATAACTTTATAGTTTTAATTAAAGGGGACGATTATTGTGAGCAAAGGATAGGTAATTCTTCATTTGACGTAAAATAAAACTTTTACTGAATAAAAATAATTTCAAAAAAATCTATTTTAACTATTTCCAATATTTGCTACCTCTTAGAAAAAAACATGGTTGGATAATAAACAACCTACGCTATGACTTTTTATAAAAAATTTAATTACCTGATAAACATAGTATTATTGAACGTTTTCAAAAGCAATCGTATAATGCCCGGTAAAACCGTATACCTGGCATTCAAATCCAAATATCCCAAAGCTTCATTTATACAATGGAAACAGATGGATGTTTTTAGATGGCAAGCAACCTTTCACTATAAAAAAGAAGAACACTTCGCATTATTCAGTAGTGAGGGCAAATGGCTTGAAACAATTACTCCGGTATCATTAGACATTACTCCCAAACAAGTGCAACAAAATTTTGCAGGAAATTATAACAATGATGGACTTCAGGAAATTTACCATGTAGAAACCCCTAATCGAAGTCTTTATGAAATAAGCTGGAATAATGGTATTTTTGTTCTGAAACTCTTATACAACTCCTCAGGAAAAATATTGAGTAAAATGATTTTATAAATCTACTCGAGCAGCTTTATAAATTGTCCATGAAAAAATAGAAAATAATAACAAAATTGTTTTATTTAAGCTTACCTTATAAAAAAGAAAATACTTAGTATGATCAAAGAATTAACAAAATCACAGGAACTTTTCGAAAGAAGGAAAAACGCTGTAGCCAATGGCGTGGGGGTATTCAATACCGCCACTGTCAAAGAAGCCAAAGGTGCGATTATTATTGATGTTGACGGGCGGGAACTTATCGATTTTGCCGGCGGCATTGGTGTTGTAAATGCTGGCCACTGTCCGGAACCTGTTGTACAGGCAATACGCGAACAAGCAGGTAAGTATTTGCATACCAGTTTTAATGTGGTGACCTATGAGCCCTATATAGCATTATGTGAGGAATTGGCAGAGATATTGCCCCACGGTAAAAATACCAAGGCAATGCTCGTCAGTACGGGAGCAGAAGCTGTGGAGAATGCCATTAAAATTGCAAGACAGGCCACCAAAAGACCTGCAATTCTATGCTATACCGGTGCCTATCACGGTCGCACTATGATGGCCATGACGCTAACAAGTAAAGTAAGTTATAAGTATGATTGCGGCCCTTTTGCCCCGGAAGTATACAGGCTGCCATTTCCAAATTTTTATCGTTATAGAGGTAGCAGGGATGAAGCCACTTTTGTCAAGGACGAACTCAAACGACTTCACGAAAGTGCCCTCAATTTGGTTGATATAGAAAGTGTTGCGGCAATTATTTTAGAGCCCATCCAGGGTGAGGGTGGTTTTAATCCAATACCTCAGGCATATTTAGAAGGGTTAAGAGCATTTTGCGACGAACATGGTATCTTACTAATTATGGATGAAGTGCAGAGCGGATTCTGCCGTACCGGACATTGGGCAAGTTGGCAACACTACGGGGTACAACCTGATATAAGTACCTACGCAAAATCGATGGGATCGGGACTACCTATTGCGGCTGTCGTTGGGCGTGGAGAAATAATGGACGCAGCAGCCTCAGGTTCTATAGGTGGTACCTATATAGGAAGTCCGGTTTGTTGTGTTGCAGCTTCAGCTACCATTCAATATATGAAAGACATTGATCTTAACGAAAGGGCCAAAGAGGTCGGTGCGACCATTATGGGCCGTTTGAAAAAGTTGATGAAAGAATATTCTGAAATAGGCGATGTGAGAGGCATTGGTGCAATGATTGGGATCGAGTTTGTTAAAAATAGTGATCCTAGGCAGCCTAATTCTGAAGTTTGTGGAAAAATTGTAAAAGGTTGTTCAGAAAACGGGTTGATTATACTTAGTGCCGGTACCCATAAAAATATTATTCGCATTCTCTCGCCATTGGTAATTACCCAGCAAGAATTAGAAAAAGGTTTGTCCATTTTGGAAAATGAAATTAAAAAAGCTATAGGTAACTAACTATGAGACCATTCGCAATTGCAGGAATACAGATGAAGGTTTCAGCGGTCGCTTCCAACGTGGAAATGATGAAGCTGAAACTCGATATTACAATGACCCTCTATCCGTGGATAGAAATGGTATTATTTAGTGAATTATGTGCGTACGGCCCGCTGATACATACTGCCCAGGAAATTCCTTGTTCGTTTGAAGCCGAAATGCAGGCTATGGCAAAAAAATATGGAATCTGGCTACTTCCGGGATCTATTTTCGAAAAGAGTAATGGTAAAATATACAATACGGCGACCGTTATCAATCCTAAAGGGGAAATAGTAACGCGCTATCGCAAAATGTTTCCATTTTATCCTTATGAAGTAGGCGTAACACCGGGAACGGAATTTTGTGTTTTCGATGTGCCCGATGTCGGAAGATTTGGAGTATCGATTTGTTATGACATGTGGTTCCCGGAAACCATTAGGACCTTAGTATCAATGGGCGCTGAAGTAATACTTCATCCTACGATGTCTGGCACCATAGATCGCGATATTGAATTATCTATTGTAAGAGCTATGGCTTCTGTGAATCAATGTTACTTCTTTGATGTCAATGGTTTGGACACGGGGGGTACCGGCCGATCCATAGTTTGCGGGCCAGACGGCCTTGTTATTCACCAGTCCGAAGGTACTGAGGAAATTATTCCTCTTGAATTAAATATCGCAAGGGTGAAAAGAAGCCGTGAATTAGGCATCTTGCGCCTGGGTCAACCTTTGAAAAGTTTTAGGGATCATTTAGGGCAATTCAGCATATATCAGCCACAAACCCCTCACCCCTATCTCGATTCACTTGGCCCCCTCATAAAACCAAATAGACTGGACAAATTAACAAAATTGATTATAAAGGGGGATTCTCTTGAACATCAGATAGCTCCAACACATTATAAAGGAGATGGATCACTATAAATAGTAAAAATAATGGGCGGCGTATCCTCAAATAAAAAGAAAAATAATACAGAGTTTAAAGATTATGTGAGTTGGTTTGAAATACCGGCTATCGACTTTCAGCAAGCAGTTAATTTTTACAACCACATATTCGGCATTGAAATGATTCAAAACGTCACAGAGGAAAATGCCATGGCCTTTTTTCCTGTGACTAAGGGTATTGGGGGAGCGGTTATTTCTGGGCCGGGATCTGTTCCCAGTGATATTGGACCATTGATCTATTTAAATGGGGGTAAAGACTTGAGTAATGTCCTCGATAAAGTGGAAGATGCCGGTGGGCGAATAGTAATGCCCAAAACCCTGATCAGCGAAGAAGCGGGTTACTTCGCTATTTTTATTGATTCTCAGGGAAACAAACTCGCTTTACATTCAAAAAATTGATTCGTGATTAGAAATAAAACAAAAAGTGCACCTTATTATAACATCGGACAACTAAGGGTCGACTACTGGAACAAACTAAAAATTGAAACTGCCGAATTAGCCCGATGCCACAAAGGGTCTGCCAATGAAAAAAGACATAAAAAGGCTACTAAAGAGTTAATAAAAGACCTGAAAGGTGTTGAGTGTTTTTTTGCTTCTCCCGGTATAGCGCGCATACAGAGGCTAGAAAAAGCCTTTTCCGTTCATGAACATGCCTCCTTATCGCATATGGCGGCAGAAACTACAAAACAATTGGTTGGTGATAGTTACAGAAGTAATCCGGACTTTCTGGATCATGATGAACATAGCATAGTATCAGTTGAGGAACATGAACAATATAACGGCGTTAGTAAGAACTATTTTGAGGTAATGTTCGTCGACGATATTTCCGAACAGGAAGAGATCAATCTGCAGCACAGCATCAGGGCCTTGCGAACACCGCAGGACAAATTTACCTATGGTGTTGTGGTACAACGATCTTTTCAGGATGCCTTGATTGCCTTGCTTTTTAATCACAATATTCAGGCGGTGGTAGTCCGCTATGCACCACCTTACCACTCCAAGGGGATTACATCCATTATAAAACCATATATCCAACAGGTGACAAAGCTCGACTTTTCATCGAAATCCGAGACCGATCTCGGGCCAATAATCGGGGAGTTAATCAAACAATTCAGGCCCGAATTGGATACCTATTATGTTACAGACACCTCCTTGGGTCACCTTAAGGACAGTACCATAAAGGGTTTCAGACGTATCTTTTATCAAACAGAGGATATTCAGGAGCTTCACCTTACAATTATGCGCGGTATTGCAGAACGGTATACTACGCCTTTCTTCTCTGCCCTGGTAGAATACAGCCAAAAACCCACCGGGGTCTTTCACGCCATGCCCATATCCCGCGGTAATTCGGTTTTTAAATCAAGATGGATCAATGATTTTGGTGAGTTCTACGGGCGAAATATGTTTTTGGCCGAAACATCTGCCACAACTGGTGGCCTCGATTCCTTACTGCAGCCCACAGGGCCCTTAAAAAAAGCTCAGGAAATGGCACGGGATGCATATGGCTCCCAGTACACCTATTTTGTGACCAACGGAACATCCACAGCCAATAAAATTGTGATGCAGGCCCTTGTTAAACCGAAAGATGTAGTTCTAATTGATAGGGACTGCCATAAATCACACCATTATGGATTAGTTCTGGCGGGAGCATATCCCGTTTATCTGGATTCTTATCCCATCGAAGAATACTCCATGTATGGCGCGGTTCCCCTGGAACAGATCAAAAATAAATTGCTACAATTGAAAGATGCCGGCAGACTGGATAGGGTAAAAATGTTGCTGCTTACAAATTGCACCTTTGATGGTCTTGTTTATAATGTGGAGCGTGTCATGGAAGAGGTTCTGGCTATAAAACCGGATATGATATTTTTATGGGATGAAGCCTGGTTTGCCTTTGCGGGATTTGCTAATAGCTATAAACAACGAACCGGTATGCTTACCGCAAAAAAGCTGTATGAAAAATATAGAAGTAGCGCATATAGGAAGCGGTATAATGAGCATATCAAAGGATTGAATAATGGTGATCTTTCTACAATGCCGGATCCGGATAAGGTGCGGATACGGGTATATGCCACACAGAGCACACATAAGACCCTAAGTAGTTTTAGACAAGGCTCAATGATCCATATCTGGGATGAAGACTTTCGTCGGAAAAGTGAGAACACCTTTTTAGAAGCTTATATGACCCATACTTCCACATCACCTAATTACCAGATGCTGGCCTCTTTAGACGTTGGAAGACGACAAGTTCAGCTCGAAGGTTTTGAATTGGTTGAAAAAAGTATTGAGATGGCTATGGTACTTCGGGCTAAGGTGAATGACAATCCCCAATTAAGCAAGTATTTTGATGTCCTGACAGTTCACGATTTTATACCAAATAAATATCGTCAAACCGGTCTTAAAGAGTATTATACAAGGAACGAAGGTTGGAACCGAATGGATGAGGCGTGGGAGAAAGACGAATTTGTACTTGATCCTACCAAAATAACGTTGTACATCGGTAAAACGGGTGTTGACGGTGACACCTTTAAAAATAAATACTTAATGGATAAATTTAATATCCAGATTAATAAGACTTCCCGGAATACCGTCTTATTCATGACGAATATCGGGACGACCAGGGGTAGCATTACATACCTCACCAATGCACTTTTAAAAATTGCCGATGAATTGGATGAAGAGTACAAAGCGCTAAACAATAAAGAAAAGGAAATTCTTCAAAACAGGATTCATTCCTTGACTAAAGAGGTACCTCCTCTGCCTGATTTCAGCTATTTTCATCACTCATTTCAGGCCGTTCCGGGTGTCCCCGGAGGCAATTTGCGAGAAGCCTATTTCTTAGCGTACGATGAAGAAAATTATGAATATGTTCCCTTGAGCGAATGTTTATCAATCATGGGTAAAGGAAGAAAGCTTGTTGCTTCTACCTTTGTAATTCCTTATCCTCCTGGTTTTCCTG
>NZ_JBATKE010000191.1:0-4282 GCF_049669105.1 Eudoraea sp. | reverse complement strand
GCCTTATAGTCTACATTATGCAGTTCCACATAGGCATCCAACCAGGTATCTGCTATCGTTTTAAATGCATCAGGAGCCAGTTGGCGCTCTTTGGCCTCATTGGCTGTCAGAATTATTCCGTCAACTTTATTCATGATATAAAAAGGGGCTCCTAATATCTCCACATCTTCTGAAAACGCATAAGGTTCAGGGGTTTTATCGAATACTTTATGAAGATTGTTTAGCACCTTAAATTCCCTACCCATATTATGACCGCGTTTTGGCGCCGCAAACGGCGGACGGCGGAGAACGTATTCCTTTTCCTCTATTTTTAAGAGATAAGTGAGATTTGAATAACCATTATAAAATTGCCTGATGATCAAATCACTTTTTTCATCATTGATCAAATTGCATTGCAACAGGAACTTTTTCAAGTTCTTCTCATGAAGCTCTTCTCCTTTTCTCACAGTTTTGGTCAGTTCCTTTTCCCGCATTGCCAGTCTTATGTGTATTTTTTTATTGTGTTTTTTCCCAATTGACTTAAGTGAACCTCATCCGGGCCATCGGCCAGCCTCAAGGTTCTGGCAGAGGCATAAAAATGCGCCAATGGGGTATCTCCACAAACACCCTTTCCCCCCATTATCTGAATGGCCCTATCAATCACTTTTAAGGCCATATTTGGAGCTACTATCTTAATCATGGCAATCAGGTCTTTTGCCTCCTTGTTTCCAACCTTATCCATTTTATCTGCTGCTGAGAGAACCAGCAGACGTGTTTGTTCTATTTCACAACGAGAATGTGCAATTTCCTGACGAATACTACTATAGGTATCTAAAGTTCTGCCAAACGGACTTCGTTCAGAGGCCCTTTGAGACATTAACTCAAGGGAACGTTGCGCCATTCCTATTAAGCGCATGCAATGGTGTATTCTTCCCGGACCCAAACGGCCCTGGGCTATCTCAAATCCTCTCCCTTCACCTAGAATAAGATTGCTCTTTGGTACACGTACTTTGTTTAATACAATTTCTGCATGTCCTTCCGGAGTATCATGGTATCCAAAAACACTAAGAGGTCTTATAACTTCCAGGCCGGGAGCATCCATCGGAATCAAAATCATGCTGTGTTGCAGGTGGCGGGGTGCATCAAAACTGGTCTTACCCATTACTATGGTGATCCTGCAATTAGGGTCCATAGCACCTGAAGACCACCATTTTTTACCTGTTACTACATAATCATCTCCATCTGCTACAATAGACGTCTCAATATTTGTGGCATCGGAAGAAGCCACGTCGGGTTCTGTCATCAAAAATGAAGATCTGATTTCGCCCTGCATTAAAGGCTGCAACCATGTTTCCTTCTGTTCAGAAGTCCCGTATTTCGCCAAGACCTCCATATTACCTGTATCGGGGGGACTACAATTAAATACTTCTGAGGACCATAGTATCCTTCCCATGATCTCGGCCAATGGGGCATATTCCAAATTTGTCAATCCCGGACTTAGGGCTCTATAACCCACAGGTAAAAATAAATTCCAAAGTCCCTTAGCTTTGGCTTTTTCTTTCAATGCCTCAAGGCCCGGCCATTTTTTCCAAATATTGGCTGGGTCTCTATGGAAAGTTTCCACTTCCTCCTGTACCGGTATTAAATGCGTAGCTATAAATAGCTTAAGTTTTTCCTGGAAAGCAACGGATTTTTCGCTGTATTCAAAATTCATAGTATTAATTTTAATCAGTAATCAAATTTTAACCGGAAATTAAATACCCCCCGTCTGCTACATATACGCCACCTGTCATATAAGATCCTGCATCTGATGCCAGCAGCATGACCATACCGGCCATTTCTTCGGGAGCAGCTATCCGACCCAGTGGTAAAGCCTTTGTTAATCCGGCAACCAACTTGTCATTTGTCCATAATCCTTCGCTAAATTTGGTCTTGATCAGGCCAGGACAAAGTACGTTTGCTCTAACCCCATAGCGGCCCCATTCTTTAGCCTGATTTTTCGTTAGCATTATCAAAGCAGATTTGGTGGCGCTGTACAATCCTAATCCAAATCCGGGGGTTATTCCCTCTACCGATGAAATATTAATGATGCTACCACTACCCTTTTCCTTCATGTGGGGCAGGACCAGATTAGAAAGGATCCAGGGCGCCTTGACATTCACATTCATTATCTTATCAAAGACGGCTTCGTCTGAGCCCTCCAGAGGACCATAATAGGGGTTTATGGCCGCATTGTTTACTAAAATGTCTATGCTTCCAAAATGTTCAATGGTCTTGGAAATAAGTATTTTACGTTGTTCAGAATCGCCAATATGGCATTGTATTCCAATCGCCTCAAGGCCGTCTTCCCTAAATTCAGCAGCAACTTCGTCAACTGCAGCCTGTTTCCGACTGCTAACTACCACTTTGGCACCATTTTCAGCCAGCCCTCTGGCAATAGACTTTCCTATTCCTTTACTTGATCCGGTGACAATAGCGACTTTTCCACTCAGGTCAAATTTAGATTTTATACTACCCATCGTTAATTTTAGCTTATTTTATTCAAATTGGTATTTCTTCGGCCCTTAATGCCTATTGACTTCCTTTAGGTAAACAACTGATTTTCATTAGCTGTAGTCAACACATGTTTATCCATTAAAACCTCAGCCAATGCCTTTGTTTTAGGAATTTCATATTTAAAATAAAATTTCATCGCAGAGATCTTACTTTCATAGAATGCAGAAGAATATTTGGTGTCACTCAAAACCATAGCATTTTGAGATTTAACAGCAATTTCCAACCACAACCAGCCTACCACAATATTTCCAAAAAATTCCATGAAAACTGTGGCATCTGATAAAAACCGTTCATAATCACCTTTTTTAGCAAATTGCATTAGAAATTGAAGCACTTCCTGAGTCAGTTTTAGTGTATCATCCAGTTTTTGGGCATAGGGTTTCAGATCTTCGAATTTAGAAGCATCCTGTATACTATTCATGATTTCATCAGACAACAACTTTACACCTTTGCCATTATTCATGGTCATCTTTCTTCCCAGGAGATCCAATGACTGAATACCTGTAGTTCCTTCGTAAATTGAAAAAATTCGGATGTCTCTATAATATTGTTGCAGGATAAAATCTGAACAAAACCCATAACCTCCAAGAACCTGAAGGCCATTACTTACAGAGAGCAAACCCATCTCCGAAGGATAGGTTTTAGCAATTGGCGTAAGCATTTCAAGTAAATACGAGTATTTTTCCCTTTCTTCCGGATCTGAATGAGTTTGAGACAAATCATGGAATTTAGAGGAAAGTAATATCAAGCTCAATGAACCTTCTGCAACAACCTTTTGCAGCATAAGCATTCGTTTTACATCCGGATGATTTATTATAAGGGTTTGTTCCTGACTCACGTCTTTCTTACCTGTATTCGTCAGATTGCGGCCTTGAGGCCTTTCTCTTGCATAAGACAAAGATGCCTGAAAAGCGGCCATGCTTATGGCAGCAGCGCCACGTCCTACAGCAATCCGGGCGCCGTTCATCATCATGAACATATACTTTAATCCCTGATTGGGTTCCCCAACAAGCCACCCCTTACAATCGTCATTATGTCCAAAGAAAAGATGCGTCGTACAATATCCTTTTTGACCCATTTTTTCAAAATCAGCAAAAGTAGTCACATCATTAGAAACAAGTTCACCATTGGCTGATTCCCTGTTTTTAGGAACAACAAATAAAGAAATTCCCTTTGTACCGGCGGGAGCGCCTTTAATTCGGGCCAATAATAAGTGAACAATATTTTCAGCGCCTTTATAATCTCCCCCAGATATAAATATTTTCTGCCCTGAAATGTTATAGCCGTCTTCGGTCGGTTCAGCTGAAGTTATAATATCTGATAAAGAACTTCCTGCCTGGGGTTCAGTCAGGCACATGGTTCCAGTCCAATCGCCTGTAAGCATTTTTGGAACGAATTTATCATTAAGCTCTTTACTGCCAAATTTTTCAATCAACTCTGCTGCACCAAGGGTCAATCCAATGTAACCCGGTAAATGATTATTAGCTGTTTCCTGGATATAAGCCGAGGCAGTAACCACCATTCCCGGTAGTTGCATCCCACCGATTTCATAGTCAAACAGTCCGGAAACAAGTCCCATTTCCCCACCTTTTTTGATGTAATTTTTTACCTGTGGATGGACAATTATTTCTCCATCTTCAAAACGGGCAGGCTGCTCGTCCATTTC
This sequence comes from Eudoraea sp., assembly GCF_049669105.1. Lineage (NCBI taxonomy): Bacteria > Pseudomonadati > Bacteroidota > Flavobacteriia > Flavobacteriales > Flavobacteriaceae > Eudoraea > Eudoraea sp. Next base: position 81 of record NZ_JBATKE010000191.1, on the reverse strand, counting down.
ACGAAAAAATGGGAACATCTCCCTGTCTGAAAAATCCTTGACCGCATTTAAAAAAAGGCCTATGGATTCCTGATCATAGTC
>NZ_JBATKE010000190.1:0-1765 GCF_049669105.1 Eudoraea sp. | reverse complement strand
TTCCCTTTTGGTTATGAAGTGAAAGCAGACGCTGTTGACTAAGCTGACGCAGGATTACGATTTTAAGGAACAGATTATTTTGTTACATTCTCAAAATTTTCCCGAAGCTTTACATGATTATTCAAGGCGGCACCAGCATCACAGGGCAAGGTGCCTTTTCAAGAATCGTTACCCCCACGTAATCGAGTCGAGCCAAACTTGGTTTTTCCGGTTCGTCATGGCAACCTAAAAGAATCAGGTCGGCTTGGATTTGACGGGCTATTTTACAGATTTCAAGCGCCGGGTCACTCGGTGAAGACCCGAATTTAAATTTCGGAAATTCTTCGATCAGCGGTTTAATTTCGGTTTCAAATTGCCGCTCCATTTGCCGGTTTAATTTAATAAGATCCGAATCGTTCTGGTGTTTTCCTATCAGCCGGTAATCCGAGGCATGAAATATAAAGAGCTCTGCATCGTTTGATATTGAAAGCTGGATCGCCTTTTCAAGCGCAGAACGGCAGGCCGAGCTAAACTTGAAAGCAAGAATAATTTTCTTAAACGTTTGCATGATAAGCTAACAGTATCTTTATCCGTTAAAATTCGTTATCGAGTGGATAGGGGCTGGGATCGGCAATATTCCCTGATGAGAAGCTCGGAGAGATTATATATTCAAAAATCAATTAAATCACCGGCCTTGAGCTCAACCCCGATGCGTTGCATCCGAATATTAAAGTCATCCATGGCGGCTGTAAGTTCCTTCGTCTCTTCGTCCCCATAAACGAGATAAAACATCCGCATTTTTCGTTTGGGTTCGTAATACTCACCGTTTGTCAGACCGTATTCGGCGGCAAGCGGTTTCATTTCGACAAATACCTCGGGAATGTTCTGGTACCGCTTGCCCGGCTCTCGCGCGCAGGCTTTGCGAACAAAATTGCGCAAGGCGCCGGGTATTTTCGGCATCAATTCGGCGGGATCGGGGATTTCCCTTTCAGTCCGCATTTCCATCACCTTCCAATGATCCTCTCCTTCGAATGGTCTTCTGCCGGTCAGCATCTCGTAAGCAACCAATCCCAGGCTGTAGATGTCCGAGCGCTGGTCGACCGGATAGCACTGCACCTGCTCGGGGGACATGTAAAAAGGGGTCCCGGTCAGAAAATTTTCGGACCCCACGGGACAGGCCAGTCCAAAGTCGAGTATTTTGACTCTGTCATCCGGCAGTATGATGATATTGGCCGGTTTGATGTCCTGATGCACGATGCCGTTCTTATGGGCGTAATCGAGTCCTTTGGCGATTTGAATCAAGTACCTGAGGACTCTTTTGGGGGGAAGCTTGAACATCGACCGCAGCAGATCATTTAACATGGTGCCTGTCAGTCGTTCCATGATGATGAAAACGGTTCGGTATAGCTCTTCGATGTCATAGACCTGGACGATGTTCTCGTGGTGCAGCTTGGCGACGGTTTTGGCCTCGTTGATAAAACCCTTGAAAAATTCTGGATTCATGGCCAGGTCATGCTTCATCATTTTTATGGTCACGGGCATGTTCAGGCTCGAGTGAACACCGCCGTACACGATGCTGTAGGCGCCGCGGCCGATGATCTCCGAGGCGACGTACTTGCCGATCGACCTGTCCGCCACGGGCCTTTTCGTATCGAACCGGCTGGCGACGATCTCGGTGAAGAATTCATGCAATTCCGGATGCTCGGTGGCGATACCGTTCAGCACCGACCCGTCTATCGCCCACAACTCAACGTCTGTTTCGGCCTCGATGTGCGCATTCTGGGGC
>NZ_JBATKE010000189.1:0-7644 GCF_049669105.1 Eudoraea sp. | reverse complement strand
TCCTTCAATATCTATTAGATTTTCTAAATTTCCGGCATAAGTCAGTGCGTCCAAATTATAAATATGATATTCAGGATACTTATTGACCAATCTTCTGACAACATGTGAGCCAATAAAACCAGCTCCTCCTGTTACTAATATTTTCATTTCATTTTATTTATCAATTAAGTAATTTATTATCTCCATTCGAAAGTTTGAAAATCATTTTCAAGATAATCTTCATACTTGAATAGAACTTATATTCCTGGAAATCAAACTTCTTTTATCAACTATTAAATTATTGTAAGAGAAAGCAGTAAAAGACCGAAAAATAGAAGTTGAAATCGGCAACATTTCCATTTGTAATCCTTGTTTTATTTTGTAGTTGGATACAACAAAATTTTTCATAATTTTTTCTAAACGATCCGAGTTAATAGGAAGCGGCAATAGTTCTCCCAATTTTGTAATAAAAAGAACCAACTTTGTCGGGAATTTCAATAGGGACACTTTTTTGTTCAATGTGCGACCAAATAATACGAAAAAACCTGTACTTCCAGTTATGAGCAATTTCATTTCAGCGGCTTATTTTTATATTTAACTCTGATCTGGAAAAAAAATTTTACACTAGCATGTCTTTGGAAATTTAGCTCCATAAAACATTACTTTTGATTTTACTATCTACTCTGGTCATAATCACTGGGAATATCCAAAGGACCTACATATTGGCCATTAAAATCGAAAGACCTGCGATAAAAAAAGGTTGAAAAATAAATCTAACAAGTAGGTCATAAGATAGTTTTAGTTCTTTCAGGATATTCTATTAACTTCATGCAAAAATAGCAAATGTTATAATTGAAATTTGGGGTAAATTTAAATCGAAGATATGGCACATTAAATAATTAACACTTTATTTCTCGATTAAACACATAAAAACTATTTTATCGACATAATTTAATTAAAAAAATACTTTTTGTAATTGAATGTTTGCTTTTATTTTGTAAAAACAACCGTGGGTTAAATTCAAAAGTTCAAGAGGTATTTATTATCGAAATTTTAAATCTGTTTCATAAGACAGGGCCGGGTAAACTGTACTAAAAGTGCCAGATTTTACATTGAAATTAAACAAAGAAGGGAAGCTCAAAGGGCTTTCATTTATAGTTAATGATGTTAAATCATCTTATCTGTCTTATGGCGGTAGATACTAATATGGCTATGGCAAATCAGTTAAAAAATGGCAGCGCCTTTAGGATACTTAATAAAATTGATTGATAGTGTTGTTTATTAAAGGTATAATACTTTCAGACAGACCAGCATTAATTTTTATTTCTTTTAAATATTCTATCTGCTCTCTACGGTGTATGTCTGAGGCTATATAATCAATTAGGCCGTGATCTAATAGATTTAAGGCCATCTTATGTACCTCCGGTCCATAATAATCGCTTAAGGATAAGATATTAAGTTGATACTGGACCCCTTTTTTTTTATACTTTGAATAATTATTTTTATTGGTATGCCAATATCCGTAACGTTCAGGATGTGCCAGAATAGGAAACAAGCCTTTTTTCATAACATTTTGTATGGCATCATCAAAGTTAATTGAAGCCTGCAAATAAGACATTTCAACCAATAAATACTGCTTTCTCATAGACATTACTTCGCCTTGCTCAAGTAGCTCTTCGAAATTGTCATCTATCATATGTTCAGCAGAGGCCTCAATGGAGATGTCTTTTAAATCGTTTGCTAACAACGCATTAGTTAACAGATCTAACGAATTAGTGATGGTTTCTTTAGTATTTGGGTATAAATTACTCATGATATGAGGAGTGGCAACCAGGTTAGTTATCCCAAGCTCCTTAAAGCCACGAATCAGATCTACAGATTCCTGTACATTTTTAGCCCCATCGTCTATGCCCGGGAGAATATGGTTGTGGATATCCACAAAATTATGCAGATAATCTACCAGATATTTTTTCTTACTAAAAATATGAAACATACAATAGTTATTGTAAGCACAAAAATAGTGTTTAATGCTTTAAAATAACCATTTACATCTATGTCCACTTTGAAGCTTAAGAAATGGCTGCCTGGGCCGCAGCTATCCTTGCAATAGGGACCCTAAACGGGGAACAACTTACATAATTCAGCCCTGTTCGGTAGCAGAAATCGACAGAACTGGGTTCGCCACCATGTTCTCCACAAATACCTACCTTTAAATCAGGTTTTGTTTTTCTGCCCCTTTCCGTTCCCATTTCAACTAATTGTCCTACTCCTTCCTGATCCAGTACTTCAAAAGGATCAGAGGTTAGTATTCCTTCTTTCAAATATATCCCAAGAAAGGAACCGGCATCATCTCTGGAGTATCCATAAGTCATTTGAGTAAGGTCATTTGTGCCAAATGAAAAGAAATCAGCATGTTCGGCAATTTGGTCTGCCATGAGTGCTGCACGTGGAATTTCAATCATAGTTCCTACAAGGTATTCCACACTATCTTTACGCTCTTTAAATACTTTTTGAGCCGTAGATCTGATCACATTTTCCTGAGAGACAAATTCCATAACTGTACCAACAAGGGGCACCATTATTTCTGGGATTACTTCAATGCCCTTTTCTTTTAAATTTAAGGCGGCTTCAATGATTGCACGGGTCTGCATTTCGGTTATTTCCGGATAGGTAATTCCCAAACGGCATCCTCTATGGCCAAGCATTGGGTTGAATTCCTGAAGATCCGCTACTTTATTTTTTACAGAAGCCAAGGAAATATGAAGATCCTCTGCCAGTTCTTTTTGAGTAGCCAATTGGTGAGGCACGAATTCATGTAATGGTGGATCGAGCAAACGAATAGTAACCGGAAATCCCTTCATAGCTTCGAAGATTCCTTCAAAATCTGAACGTTGCATTGGGAGGAGATCTCTAAGAGCCGCTTTTCTACCTTTTATGGTATCGGCCAAAATCATTTCCCTCATGGCCCGGATCCGGTCTACCTCAAAAAACATATGCTCGGTCCTGGTAAGTCCAATACCTTCGGCACCAAAATTACGGGCTGCTTTGGCATCTTTAGGGGTGTCTGCATTAGTACGAACTTTCATAGTCCTATACTTGTCAGATAGTTTCATGATTTCCGCAAATTCCCCACTTAATTCCGGCTCCATGGTAGGTACTTTACCTTCAATAATATTACCGGTAGAACCATTTAAGGAAATCCAATCTCCTTCGTGATATTCTTTATTATCAACCCTTAAAACTCGGTTTTTATAATCAATCTTTAGTGCACCTGCGCCGGAAACACAGCATTTACCCATTCCTCGTGCCACCACAGCTGCGTGAGAAGTCATTCCCCCCCTGGCAGTGAGTATTCCTTTGGCAATGTTCATACCTTCAAGGTCCTCGGGCGAAGTTTCTATACGAGTAAGAATGGTATATTTATACTTATCTGCTTCATCGGCAAAAAATACAATCTGGCCCGTCGCGGCGCCCGGAGAGGCCGGTAAACCCTGAGCAATAATATTATCCTTGTTTATACTGCGGGTGTCAAAGACAGGGTGTAGCAATTCATCCAGTTTATTGGGCTCTATACGCATCAATGCTTCTTTTTCATCAATCTGGCCCTCTTTAAGAAGATCAACGGCAATTTTTACCATGGCAGCTCCGGTTCTTTTACCATTTCTGGTTTGCAGGATCCATAGTTTCCCTTCCTGAATGGTAAACTCCATATCCTGCATATCGCGGTAATGTTTTTCCAGTTTTTCCTGATAATCATTCAATTCTGAGAAGATAGCTGGCATTAGCTCTTCCAAGGAAGGATAATTGGCTGCTCTTTCAGCTTCTTTTACCTGTGCCAGTAAGGCCCAGCGTTCTGAGCCTAATTTTGTTATTTGCTGAGGCGTTCTGACCCCCGCAACAACATCTTCTCCCTGTGCGTTTATCAGATATTCCCCATTAAAAACATTCTCTCCTGTTCCTGCATCCCTGGTAAAACAAACCCCTGTTCCGGAATTTTGTCCCATGTTCCCATATACCATAGCCTGAACATTAACAGCAGTACCCCAGTCTGCAGGGTAACCGTTCATTTTTCTGTAATAAATAGCTCTGTCCCCATTCCAACTATCAAATACGGCCATAATGGCTCCCCATAATTGATCCCAGGGATCCAATGGAAAATCATGACCTGTTTGTTTTTTTACGGCATCCTTGAAGTCATATACCAAATCCTGTAAATCCTGCACGGTAAACTCGGTGTCTAATTCTATATTTCGCTTATCTTTAAGATGCTCCATGATTTCCTCAAAAGGATCGATGTCTTCTTTGGTTTCAGGTTTCATCCCAAGGACAACCCCTCCATACATTTGAATAAAACGACGATAGGAATCCCATGCAAAGCGTTCGTTTTTTGTTTTTTCGACCAATCCGGATATCACCTCGTCATTAAGTCCAAGGTTCAGTACGGTATCCATCATTCCGGGCATAGAAACGCGGGCCCCGGAGCGAACAGAAATAAGTAATGGATTTTCATTATCACCAAATTTGGTTCCCATAATTCCTTCAATATTCTTGATAGCTTGCTTGACTTCGTCCTTTATATATTTGACGACCTTATTTTTACCCAGTTCATTATATTCCGTACAAACCTCTGTAGTAATTGTAAATCCGGGAGGTACAGGAATACCAATTGCACTCATTTCTGCAAGATTGGCGCCCTTGCCACCTAACAGGTTCTTCATTTTACTGTTACCATCGGCTGTTTTATTTCCAAACCTGTAGACTCTTGTTTTTACTTCGGATATCGTTTCCATGGAAAAATTCTTTTTAAATATTATTCAACACCGAAATTAATCTCATTATGGCTCCGATTTTATGACATATATCATAAATATGAAAATAGGGACTGTAATGTAATTAATGTTACAAAATATATGAGTTCTGATACTAGAATGGCATATTATAACTAAGGTATAAAAACCTGACCTTTACTAATGATTCAGTCAAATTCATTCACTCATAAGTACCCATAAAAGGTAGTTTATCTGAATTAAGGAAATTTAAACGGAAATATTCTATGTTGACTTTTAAAAATATTTAGTTTGGTAAAAGTTTATAAGAACACTTGCATTGAATTCTAAAATTATCGGAATTATTTTTAGCGAACCTCGGTCATTTTAAATACGGATTATTATTTTAAAAATTAAGCATTATGATAGGATCAAAAGTGATTTGTCCCTCGTGTAAAGAAAATAGTATTACTGATCGTTATCAAACTTACTGGATGTGTAGTGCATGTGGCGAGAAATATTCTTGTGTAAGTGGCATTCCAAAGCTTTATGTAGAAGATTCTCTGGGTAAGTCAGATAAGGGACTTAGAGATAAAGTTTATAAGTATATGGCATGGTTTTATAATTTTTGGAACCCTTTCTTTATGCTTCCAGTTAGACCAGTAAAAATATCTCTTAAATACTGGATTGTATATTTTCTATTAGTGTTTTCCTTTATTTTCATGGTCTATAATTTGATAGATTTGATTGCATATCGTGGCATTGATGACGTAAAGAGTTATGATTTTTTATTATTTGCGGCTTTGGTAATTTTTATTTTTGTGTTTTCAAAACAACAGCGATATGCTTATTTGCTTTTGCTTGCTATTCCTATAAAAATTATTCTTGCGATTCGGAAATTTGTGCCTGAAAAAAGCGCCTCTTCTGTTCATGAAGGGTTTCTGAAGGAATATCTGGGGTCAGATAAAAAAATAAAAATGCTTGATATTGCCAGTGGTACTGGCCATGCATTTTTACGTGGTTATTTGAATCTGAATGCAGATTACACGGCAGTGGACCTTTCTGAGGGTATGATTGTACAGGGAAGGGATTTAATGAGTAAACAGAAGGCTCCTGTAGATTTCATTCTGGCTGATGCCACCAATCTTCCTTTTAAATCCGGGACATTTGATATTTGCACAAATTATGGGGCATTTAATGGATTTGCTGACACAAAAAGTGCTCTGAAGGAAATGATTAGAGTGACTAAAAATGGTGGAAAAATCCTTATTTTTGATGAACAGGAGTATCCAGAGGCCACTTGGTTAGAACATTTGTATTATAAAAAGGTGTTTGCCTGTTACAATACTCTTGCAGGCAGCCCTGTTGATTTGCTTCCGGAGGAACTTGAAGATATGGAGGTACATCAGCTGTATGAGTTTGTTTATGTTTTTACTGCCAGAAAAAAGAAGTTGGAAGTCCAGAAAGAAACAGAAAGAATTTTGAAGTCCAGAAAAAAAATGATATCACAACAGGTTCAATCAAATCAATAATGGGAGTCTAAACCTAAACTATAAGATAGGTTTTGTTGTAAAACGTTTATTTTCTTACAACCAATTTTTGACTTTCAATTAGTCCGTTATTTGTCTTTATAATCAAGAAATATATCCCACTTTGTAAATGTGAAGTGGAAAATTTTTTTTCTATTGCAAAACTCATTACTTGTTTTTCTTGTAAATCATATAGATCGGTTGAAAAATGTGAATAGTTTGATAGTATATTCGGACGTGTCAACGCAGGATTCGGATATATTACAAAGAGATTTGGTTTTAAAGAACTTTCAGATCAGAAATGCTTAGTGTTCGAATTGGCCATTATACAGACTGTCAATTTCTTGTTCAGTCAGACCTCTATTATAAATTCTTACTTCATCTATTTTGCCGTGAAAGAATTTTGGCACATCTCTGCCAGCAAAACTTAGACCAATCCTAAAAATACTGTTTTGGGGTATCTTGCTAAGGTGGGGTCTGTCATGTCCGCCCTTAAATGATTGAGCAATTCCGTCAATATATAATTCTACATTTTTGTCTGAATAAATAGCAACTAAATGATACCATTTATTGTATTTAAAAGTACTGTCACCTTTTACACTTGTGCTATCTTTTTCACGAGCACTCGCATGATGAGCTTGAAAACGGGTGTCTGCATCTGTTCGCACTCTTAGTTGTAAAGTTCCGGATGTTTTTTTGCCAAATCCCAGCCCGGAAAAATTGTTGTTTTTGGATATTTGTTGTGGATAAATCCAGGCAGAAATTGAAATGGTGTCCTGTGAGGAAACGTCTAAAATAGAACCACAGTGTATAAAATCATAGATTCCATCAAAAAAATAGGCTGAATTACTATTCCCAAATCTGTTAGTTGTTAAGGTAGCACCATGGACTTGGCCATGGCAATTATTTGAAGAAGTATCATTTGCATGGCCATTAAATGAATAATGGGCAATTAAGCCATCAGTTAAGGTAGATTGACCTATGCAATTCATTGTTTGTTTTTTGCCTGGTTCTGTTTCGGTAATCTTGTTTCTTTACTCCAATACTTGTGGTAGATACTTAATTAAGTCCTTTTTTCATAATGATTTGTTCTATCAACCGTAAGTTGGAGATAAATAGATTTTTTTTGAGTCTTTACTCAAAATCGGTAATGTACGTTTTCATATGAGTGGACTATAACCACTCTAAATTTACGATTTTTGGTTATCATTTTCAATATATTCCACACATTATTTCTTATTTAATCCATAACTATCATTATCATTCAATTACTAAATATTATAAATAATAAGTTTAAATATTGAGGTTTTAGACGTTGTAGCATATTTAGTGTAGGTTTTATGCAGTTCCACATCTTAAAGATCCGAGTC
>NZ_JBATKE010000188.1:0-1752 GCF_049669105.1 Eudoraea sp. | reverse complement strand
TGCTGGCGCTGTTTCTGCGGCCGCGGCTGTCGTTCTGGGTGAGCGTAGGTGTGCCGGTTGCCTTTATGGGAGCCATTTTTCTTGCGTCGCTCCTTGGCCTGTCGATCGACGGAATATCCACGTTCGGATTCATTCTTGTGCTGGGCATTCTGGTCGACGATGCGGTGGGGGTGGGTGAACGCGTGTATTCACTGCAATACAGATCCGGAGCATCGCACTCCAGCGAAGGCCTGCTGAATGCGGCGATCGATGGCACGCGGCAGGTATCGGTGCCGGTGATTTTTGGCGTGCTGACAACGGCTACCGCCTTCGTACCGGTCATGCTCGGGCCGGGCACCATCGGTCAGATTCAGTCAATCATTGCGACCGTTGTGCTCTGCTGTCTGACGTTTTCTCTGATCGAATCTCAGCTCATCCTGCCCGCCCACCTGGGTCATCGGCGTGCGGAATCGGCCGCGTCGGAGGTCGGCCTCATGCTCACGCCTCTGCTTGCGATTGTGCTGCTCGAACTTTCGTGGAGTACGCGTAGTTTCATCGCCATGGCGATCGCGACCCTCGCCATATTTTTCGCCTGGCACCTGGTGGGTGGTTACGACCGGTTTGCGCGGAACGTTATCATCTGGCAGCAGCGGTTTTCAGACAAACTGGAATACCTGATTCAAAACCGCTTCAGGCGCCTGGTTACCCGCGCCATCACTGCGCGGTATGTGACGGCGGCCGCGGCGGTTGCCGTCTTTATCGCCACCATCGGTGCGGTGGCAGGTGGGCATATGCCGTTCTCGTTCTTTCCCTCGATTGCCGCTGACGCTGTCACTGCAAACCTGACGATGCCGTTGGGTACCCCTGCGCGGGTGACCGAAGAGATCGTCGATTCGATAGCGGTGAAAGGAGAGCAACTTGCCCGCCAGCTCGCGAAAGAGTATCCGGATGCGCCACCGGTGGTCCACATGCTGTCAGCCCTGGGTGGTCATCCGGTGAGCGAATCGGCTGCGGGTCCATTCGCGCCTGGCCTCAACTCCTCCGGTGGCCATCTCGCTGAGGTAACCCTCCAGTTGAGGCCCGGCGAGGAGCGCGAGGTCGAGACGTTGGAAGTTGCCCAGCGCTGGCGTGAGGCCGTGGGCGTTGTGCCCGACGCGGTTGAACTGACCTTCGCGTCATCGAGCTTCAGCGTGGGCGCTGAAATCGACATTCAGCTCGAAGGCGGAAATCTGGATGAGCTGCGCGAAGTTGCCGCAAGATTCAAGGCGGCTCTGGCAAATTATCCGGGCGTGGTAGATATCGGTGATTCCTTCAGAGCCGGCAAGCGCGAACTGCAGCTGGACATTCTCCCCGCGGGTGAAGCCCTGGGTCTGTCACTCGGCATGCTGGCACGCCAGGTTCGACAGGCGTTCTACGGTGAGGAAGTACAACGTATTCAACGAGGCCGCGACGACGTTCGCGTCATGTTGCGGTATACCGAGTCAGAGCGTCGCACCCTGGGTGCCCTCGAAGACATGCGCATCCGTACGCGAGACGGTTCGGAAGTACCGTTTGCAACGGTCGCTAAAGCAACCTTAGGCCATGGATTTTCCTCGATCAGGCGGATTGACGGTCAGCGCGTGGTTAACGTCACCGCCGATGTCGATCGAACAGTCATCACCGCCAACGAAATTCTGGCGAAGTTTGGCGCCGGGGCCATGCCGGAGATCATGCGCGACTACCCAAGGGTTACGTTCTCCCTGGAGGGATCTCAGCGAGAGCAGGGCGAAGCAT
>NZ_JBATKE010000187.1:0-17525 GCF_049669105.1 Eudoraea sp. | reverse complement strand
TGCAATTCGAAGGATGCTAAATCGGTAATTATCTTTATTTTCAACATTCAATCTTCATAAATATAACCGGAAATGAAAAAGCTGTTTATCCTCTACTTTTTACTATTAAGTGCCGGAATGCAAAGTCAATCACTATTGATTCCTGATAGGGTTTTTGATGGAGAAACTTTATTTACTAATTGGATCGTTGTTGTGGATGGCAATCAAATTGAATACACTGGTCCTCTTGATAAATGTCCGATAAAAACTATAAAAGATACCATTTTGCTAAAAGGGATGACACTTTTACCAGGAATTATAGAAGGCCATTCACATCTGCTGCTCCATCCGTATAATGAAACCAGTTGGAATGATCAGGTACTTAAGGAATCTCCTGCAGAAAGGGCAATCCGAGGCACTGTTTATGCAAGAAGGTCACTTTTGGCAGGAATTACAACAATGCGGGATCTGGGTGCTGAAGGAGCCGGATATACCGATGTTTATCTAAAAAAGACTATTGATGAGGGTATTATTCCAGGACCCCGCCTATTGGTTGCCGGCCCGGCAATTGTAGCTACCGGGGCTTATGGCCCAAAAGGGTTTCATGAAGGTGTAGCAGTCCCACTGGGAGCTGAAACTGTGAGTGGCATTGATGAAGCCATTAAAACAGTGCGCAGGCAGATTGGCAATGGATCCGACTTTATTAAAGTATATGCTGACTACAGATGGAATACGGGGGAGCCAGCCCAACCCACTTTTTTGCAGAATGAAATTGAAGCCATGGTTGCTACAGCTGAAAGTACAGGAAGGTACGTAGTAGCTCATGCCAGCACTCCGGAGGGAATACGCAGGGCAGTACTTGCAGGCGTAGAAACCATAGAGCACGGAGATTTGGGAACGATAAAGGAGTTTAATTTAATGAAAGAAAACGATGTTGCCTTTTGTCCTACCCTTGCCGCAGGAGAAGCCGTTGAGCAATATGGCGGATGGATAAAAGGCAAGGACCCTGTTCCAAAGAGAATTATTCTAAAAAAAGCTTCATTTGAAGAAGCACTAAAATCGGGGGTTGAGATCGTATTTGGTGGAGATGTAGGTGTTTTTAGCCATGGAGAAAATTATCGGGAAATGGAATTAATGGTAGAATACGGGATGACCCCATTAGCTGTATTGCAATCTGCAACTTCCATAAATGCGAGGGTGTTTCATCTTGACAGACTTGGCCGTATCAGGAAGGGGTTATTGGCAGATATTATAGCCGTCCAAGGTGACCCTACCAAGGACATTTCGGCTATAAAATCGGTGAAATTTGTAATGAAAGATGGAGAAATCTACCTAGGAGACAAGTAAGGTTGAAAAATTGATACAACTTTTATAATTTAAATAAGTATCGAAAACTAAAATTCGAATTTTCTTCTTTTAATCATTTCGTATAATAAATGAGAATCTGCCATTAACAAGCCTTTAAGATTTATAGTTCAACTTTTTGGTATATTTAGCAACTAAATAAAAGCCACCCTATTTAAAGTAAAAATGGCCAATCTTTCAAGCCGGGATTAATGCCCATTCTTCTTTATTTATTAGGGAATAACTACTAAAACATCAATCTTAAAACCATGGTAAGCATGAAAAAACTGATCTTAATGCTGGCAATCACAATGATATGGAGTTGCAAGCAAGAAAAAACGGAAGTAAAACCAAGCATTGCAGAAACACTCGAGACCTACACGATAGAACAAATGATGGACAATGAAGACGTCTTTGGGGGTAGTTTTTCACCGGATAAATCGAAGTTATTAGTATCCAGTAACCGTTCAGGTATTTATAACATGTATACCGTTGCTTCGTCAGGAGGCGATTTTATTCCGGTGACGGCTTCGGATAGTTCCTCCGTTTTCTCAATTTCATATTTCCCTCAAGACGAGCGTATGTTATTCCGGATGGATAACAATGGGGATGAAATTTATCATATTTTTTTAAGGGACGAAGAAGGAACACACAAAGATCTTACTCCCTTTGAGGGTGCCAGAGCGGTTTTCTATGGGTGGGCAGAAGATGAAAAAAGCTTTTTCTTTACTTCCAACAAAAGAGATAAGAAATATATGGATCTCTATGAAATGGATTTAGAGAATTTTAAACCTACCCTCCTCTACCAAAATGATGAAGGATATAGTATTGGAGGAATCTCCCATTATAAAAAGTACCTGCCGTTAAGCAAAGCCATCAATACCAATGATAGTGATTTGTTCCTCTATAGTTTTGAGGATAAGTCTATCACAAAAATAAATCCTAATCAAAGTGCTAATAGTAGTGAAGACTTTGCCAAAGACGGTTCCGCACTATATTACACTACAGACGATGGTGCTGAATTTGCTTACCTCATGAAATATAATATTGCCGATGGCACTCGTGAAAAGGTTATGGAACGGGATTGGGATATTGTTGGTAGTTATTTTACTGAAAATGGCACATACCAGGTGACTTATATAAATGAAGATGCCAAAAATGTTATTGAAGTAAAAGATATGGCTTCGGGTGAAAATATTGAACTTCCTAAATTTGACAATACGAGTATTACTAATGTCGGGTTTTCAGAGGATGAAAAGACCATGAGGTTTTATGCAGGTAGTTCAAATACTCCATCTAATTTATTTGTATATGATTTAGAAACGAAGCAGCAGAATCAAATTACGAACGTTTTAAATCCGGAAATAAAAGGTGAACATCTGGTCAATGCAGAAGTTATACGCTTTAAATCTTTTGATGGCCTTGAAATACCGGCTATTTATTACAAACCCCATCAGGCCAGTGCTGAAAATAAAGTGCCTGCCCTGGTTTGGGTACATGGTGGCCCAGGAGGGCAATCAAGACAAAATTTTAGTTCCCTTATTCAATATTTGGTAAATCATGGCTATGCCATCCTGGCGGTAAATAACAGAGGAAGTAGCGGATATGGCAAAACTTTTTATCAAATGGATGACTTAAATCATGGAGATAAAGATCTAAAAGATTGTGTAGAAGGAAAAAACTGGCTCATGCAACAAGTAGAAATTGATACAGAAAAGATTGGTATTTTAGGTGGCTCTTATGGAGGTTATATGACCATGGCCGCCCTTACCTATACCCCTGAAGAATTTGCTGTAGGAGTAAATCTATTTGGGGTTACCAACTGGATTAGAACCCTAAGAAGTATTCCACCATGGTGGGAATCGTTTAAAGATGCGCTTTATAAAGAATTAGGAGATCCAAATAGCGCAGACTCTGTTCGTCTTAAAAAAATATCCCCTTTATTCCATACTGATAAAGTAACTAAACCGCTGATTGTCCTACAAGGCTCACAGGATCCCCGGGTTTTACAGGTAGAATCTGATGAAATTGTCGCCGGAGTTAGAAAAAATGGGGTTCCGGTAGAATATGTCTTATTTGAAGATGAAGGTCATGGATTTGAAAAAAAGGAAAATGAAATTGAAGCTTATAGTAAAATTTTGGAATTTTTAGATGTGTATCTAAAGAAAGATAAAGGTACTCCTATTAAGGATGGTGAAACCATAGAAATGAATACTGATTCTTAAGTTTTACGTAATTCCAACGGGCTAGATTTTAAAAGATTTATTTATAATCAGGTTTGTTAATTTAAATAATTATTTAGCCGGCCTCGTACTACTATATGGATTTTTATGACACATGAAACCTTATGAGAAAGTTAATAGTTATACTCATACTTTTTCTGGTTGCGAACGGCAAAGCTCAGGAAACAGGAGAAGATAAATTAGGTGCGTGGTACATGTACTTTGGGACCAATAAAATTTCTGAGCGATTTAGCATCCATACCGAAGCCCAGTTCAGGTATTTTGAGGTGGCAAGTAATTTCAATCAATTGCTGCTCAGAACCGGACTGAATTACCATATTAGTCCTGAAGCCATTGCTACTATAGGTTATGGCTACATTGATACCGATGCTACTTTTGAAGATATCCCTAATGAAAATAAAATCCTGGAAAACAGAATTTTTGAGCAATTCATCCTCAAAAACAAGGTTTGGGAATTATTATTTGAACATCGTTTTCGCTTTGAGCAGCGTTTTCTGAATTCAGGAACGTTTTCTGACACCCAACATAGAGCACGGTATAGATTGCAAATCACCCTTCCTCTTACCAATACCTTTTTCCTCAACTTCTATGATGAGATATTTTTGAATCTTCAGGATGAAATTTTTGGACAGAACAGACTGTATGCGGCCCTTGGTGTTAATATTCTTGAAAATTTAAGTTTGCAGATGGGGTATCTGAAAAACCATTTTAATACAGCAAATTACGATCGCTTGCAGCTGGCGGTTTTTTACAACCCGGATTTACGTCGAAAAAAAGTTGACACAGAATAACCTTTTTACCCCAAAGCTTTAATCGTATTGGTGCCTGGCAATAATAAAATAGCTCGCAGACAGGTATTATTCATAATAAAGGCCTTAAATATGAACCTGAGATTACCCATGTGGCTTAACCTTAAATAGTTACTTCTTTATTTTAGATAAATTGATCTAATAATTTCAACTTCGATCTGTAAGAAAGTTTAGTACCTTTCATTCGACTACCAATTAATTAAAAAACAATATGAGCCTTAAAAAAGTAATATTTTATAACAAGTCGGGCCAGAAACTGGTGGGTAGGTTAGAGCTGCCTGCAAATCAACTACCGCATAACTACGTATTATTTGCACATTGTTTTACTTGTAATAAAAACCTGTTAGCCATTAAAAATATTAGTAAATCACTTACTTCCAGTGGTTTTGGTGTTTTACGTTTTGATTTCACTGGTTTAGGTGAGAGTGAGGGAGATTTTGCGGACACCAATTTTTCGGGGAACGTTGAAGATTTGATAGCTGCAGCAGAATATCTGAGTAAAACTCACAAAGCACCAACCCTTTTAATAGGACATTCTCTTGGGGGCGCGGCAGTACTCCTGGCAGCATCAGAAATAGCATCGATAAAAGCTATAGCGACGATTGCTGCTCCTTCTAATCCTGTGCATATAAAACGTTTACTCAAGAGTAATATCGAGGAAATAAACTTAAATGGGAAGGCCCTGGTTAATATAGGCGGACGCGATTTTACTATTAAAAAACAATTTCTAGAGGATTTGGAAAATAGAACGCTTCCACAGACAGTCAAAGAATTACGCAAACCAATTTTGATATTGCATTCTCCACAAGATCAAACCGTAGCTATTAAAAATGCAGAAGAAATTTATATCGCTGCACATCACCCAAAGAGCTTTATTTCTTTAGATGGTGCAGATCATCTCCTTTCAGACAAAAAAGATTCAACCTATGCAGGTAAAGTTATTTCAGGGTGGGCACAACGTTACCTGGATATTCCTCAGGATAAAAGTATTAATTCCGAACACCAGGTGGTAGCAAGCCTGGATGCAGATGAAGGATTCTCAACTTCAATGAAAGTAGGAAATCATTATATGATAGCGGATGAACCGGAAGAATTTGGTGGTAATGATTTTGGACCCTCTCCGTATGAGTTGGTCTCTGCAGGTTTGGCTGCTTGTACGGCCATGACTATTCAGATGTACGTAAAACGCAAAGGGTGGGACCTGCAAAACGTTGAAGTGCACTCCTCATATAGCAAATCACATGCAGAGGATTGCCAGGATTGTGAGTCCCCCGGGGCAAAAATAGATACATTTCACAGGGAACTAAAACTAACTGGTAGTGTTGATGAGAAACAGACTCAACGCATCCTGGATATAGCAAATAAATGTCCGGTTCATAAAACTTTGCATAATGAGATACAGGTCATCACAAAAATCATTGACTAGTCATAAACAATCCTTTTTTAAATATTTACCGATGTAATAAAAGAAGTATAATTTAAATGTTAAGGAGAAATTAAAAGTCTGAACTGCGCAATGAAGAATCCGTTTAACCGCGTAATAGCCTTAAATTAAGACTACTATCGAAGGGTTTTATTCAAATGAATATAAATATTGTATTGACTTACCAGCGAATATTGCGTAACTTTCGTCAGTAACATAAAACTAAAAACATATGAAGAAAATACACATCATCGCACTAAGTATGATTCTTGTACTGGCATATAATTGCAAAGATGGTAAAAAGACTGAAAAAGACGGTAATGCGGCCACGGACGAAGCTGTAGAAAAAACAGTAGAAGAAGTTAGTGTAGAGGTTATAAAATTTTCTATGGAACCCAAAAGTGACAGTAATGTCCAGGGTGAAGTAGTCTTTACAGAAGAAAACGGAATGGTAATGATGTTAGCCACATTAAATGGACTTAGCCCGGGAGAACACGCAATTCACATTCACGAAAAGGCAGATTGTTCTTCAGATGATGGCAAGTCTTCCGGAGGGCATTGGAACCCTACTCATGAGCCACATGGAAAATGGGGTATGGCCGAGGGATTCCATAAGGGTGATATCGGTAATTTTACGGCAGATGCAGATGGAAATGCCGTTGTTGAGTTTAGTACAGATCAGTGGTGTATAGGCTGCGAAGATGAAAATATGAACATTTTGGGCAAAGCTGTAATTGTACATCAGGGAGTTGATGATTTTACATCGCAACCCAGTGGTGCCGCAGGTGCCAGAATAAGTTGCACCGGTATTATTCAATAGAAAACCTATAATTTTATTAAAAAATGGCTGCTAAATTAGCGGCCATTTTAAGTTTTAAGAGGTCTATTTGTTTATGGTCTCTTCAGTAAAAGTTGATCAATAATTCAATTATAGATAATTCATTTCTATGCCCTATTTTTTTCTCAAAGAATAATGGGCTTTAAAAACTTTAAATAGAAGAAACGACATAACTATAAACCAAACAGAGAAAATATAATATTCCATAACGAGGTTGATTTGGGTTAAAATTCTCAAAAACGTACTAATAAATAAATTCAGATTTCTGTAATACTTGGGGCATTGCAGAAATGCTCTGATAGCATTTGAACGTTAAACATAAGCATTTCATCCATAATTTCCTAAGAAAAAGTTAAAAAAACGAAATATCAAATGCATTGAACACTGATTAATTTCAAATTTTTTACTTCCAAATTACGGTTGAAATAAAAATAAAATTAGGATGAGAACTGTTACTACATAATAATTTTCCATTTTAATAAGAGAGACAACAAAGGGAATGTCCCATATTTTGTTTTACTTTGACTTTTTAAAAGATCAAGCCAATGAACCCATCCGCATCCGGTTGGATTGACAAATTCGGGCACGATGTAAAAGATAATCTTGAAGTTTTTAACGATTTCAGGAATCTTTACGGGGGGCTTAAAACATCTGGTTTTGTCTATGGATTAAATATCAAGATTCCGCGTTTTATTAAACCTGAACACACTTTGTCAGAGGATGAAAAGGCAAAGATTAACTTGCTTACGGCCTTATTCTTTACCTTTAAGTTAGAACACAACAATTCTAATTTTGATGATTTTGTTCACACAATTTTTCAATTTTATCAGGAACTGAATATTAGCAATATTTCCTTTCTTAATAAAATCCTTGCCGGTAGTAAAACCTCTAAGCAACTTGAAAAACTTATTGATTCCAGGGTTTACCTAGGTGATAATGTATTTAGCAAAACCTTTAACAGAATTATCACAAACTCATTATTATTTATTGATGTTCTTACATTCAAATATTACTTGAACGGAGGCAAAAATATTAGGGAACACGCTCAAACTTTAGAATACCTTACCATAAATGTTACCGCACATGCACTAAACTCTAAAGAGAAAAATAAAACGGACGAACGTTTAGCCCAACTTTTTGCTTCTTCCATGACCTTTATTGATGGTGAAAAACAAGAATTTGACGGTTCATACAGAGCCCAGCTATTGAATAACTCAGTTATCTGGGAAAATCACTATTTTCTGGATGTGGCATGTCTTACTGTTTGGGAAGATAAAACACTGGAATATCAGGAATCTGAATTTATCTTTGGCATAGGTAAGGATCTTGGTTTTGAGAGAAAAGAGATTTCCCGATCATTGGAGGAAATTACTTCTTTCTTTGAGAAAAATTCTGCGAATATTCCTTTTCTGAAGGACCCCAACATGGCAATTCAATTTTACGATAGCATGTCCAAAGTGGTCAATAAATTAATTCTAAGAAATAATAAAAGACTTCAAAAAGAATTATCAGAGAGCAAAGAATTGATGCAACTACTTTCTAAGTCCACCGTTAAGGACCTCAGTTCAGAGGAAAAGAAAAAAGTCCAAAATCAGCTTATAGATATTTTTAAAAGCATACCATCCCTGGCTATATTTTTATTACCGGGAGGAGCAGTTTTATTGCCAATTTTTATTAAATTAATTCCTAAATTACTGCCTTCTGCTTTTGATGACAACAGAGTAGATAAAAAGTCCTGAAATATTGTAAAAAAGTTACTATAAGAAATATCTATAGTTAAATCTAAATATTTTTATATCAGATACTTAATAATAGTTACTCTAACCATAACTTAAAATCTTTTACTCTTTCCCTACTAACTATTATTTCTTGCTCATTATAGCGCTTTAACTTGATTATCAGGCGAGAATTGGTGTAAGAAACAATGTCTTTTATGTGATTGATATTGATATAGAATTTTCTGCTCACTCTAAAGAATATTTGAGGTGATAATTCATTCTCAAGGTTTTCTAATGTAGTATCCAAAAGATAGTTTCTTCCTTCTGTAGTTGATGCATATGTACCTTTATTTTCGCTATAGAAACATTCAATTTCATCGGCATTGATAATTTTCAAATGCTGTCCAAGTCGAATAGTGAATCTTTTTTTGTATTCTCTTTCAAGGGGGTTGACAAGTAATTTTTTAATATCCTCAAAATCCAGGCTTAATTGATTATGGTCCGGTTTCAGATTTTGATATTTTTTAACCGCACTCTCTAACTCTTCATCGTCAATGGGTTTTAGAAGATAATCTATGCTGTTAAGTTTAAAAGCCTGAAGGGCATATTCATCATAAGCCGTGGTAAAAATGATAGCACTTTTTACCTCAACCAAATCAAAAATTTCAAAAGACAAACCATCAGAAAGCTGAATATCGAGGAAAATCAAATCAGGATGATCATTGTTCTGAAACCATTCAACAGATTCTTCAACTGAATGAAGCATGGTAGCTACCTGAACATCCAGTTCGTTTAACAATCGGGCTAAACGTCTCGCCGCAGGTTTTTCATCCTCAATGATTAATACGTTCATACCACAAATTTAATTAAGCTATAACTTCTATTCATTTTATCTCGCATATATAATTAGAGCTGATTATTATTTAAACTTTTCTGCTTCACGTTGGTCTTTGTCAATGTATTTTTGAATCTGCCGTTCTTCCCAATTTTTGCCAAAGAAAGGATTATAATTAAATACATGAGCTGCATGAAACACTACTCCAATTCCCCAGAATATAGGGGTGAAAAAAGTGGAAAATTTCCAAAAACTCTCCCCGTCTCCCAGGGTCCTCATATAAACATTAACGAGAATAAAAGCATTAATCACAATATATACTGAAAGATGAATGTAAAACCCTTTCATCGCTTCTACTTTCTTTTTAGCTCTGTTTAACTTGTTGTCATTCTCCATTTCTTTTATTATTTAAGATTCTACTAACTTTTACTCCCATTTGTTTTGCTGTTCTTCATCACGCATTATCTCCTTTATCTTGCGCTCTTCCCAATCCCTCCCAAAAAAAGGATTTATATTAAAAATCCGAATGGTCTGAAAAACAATTCCGATTCCCCATCCAAAGGCAGCCCATAAAAACCACATATATTGCCATTCATTAGTCCAATAATTAATCCCAGCCAAAAGAGCTATTACGAGTACATATGACAAGAGATTTCCATAGAATTTTTTAAGTTGTTCCACACGTTCTTTGGCTCTCAGATATTTTGTTTCTTTATTAAAATTTTCCATGACACTTTTATTTTTGGTTAGTAATTATCCTTTCCTGATTATTTAATTTATATAAATCATAAACTTATCAATAGAAAAAGGCTAAAAATCCTCTTTGCTCATTAATTCCTGTATTTTCCTCTGTTCCCATACCTTACCCCACAAAGGATTAATTCCATGGGCAGCTAAACCTTTTGCCGCCAGTCCAAAACCCCAACCAAGGGCAGGAAATACGGCCCAGGGAAAACTGGTCGTCTGATAATTTATCCAAATTAGTATTGGGATTACAATACAGTATAAAACCAGGCTTAAATAGAAATGTTTTATTGCGGTTACCTGTTCTTTTGCTCTTAAAAAACTTGCTTCTTTACTACTTTTATTCATGATTTCAATTTTATACATGTCGCTATATTAATTACAGTTTAAAATTCCGAAATGTTGGTAAAAATTCTAAAATTATTGGTCTCAACTGTATTATTTTGATGACGAATTGTTGTTTTAAATCCTGGAGGCATCATTGATTAAAATTTATCATCATCCATGAGCTCCTTTATCTTTTTTTCTTCCCAACTTTTTCCCCATAAAGGATTATAGCCAAAAGCCTCCATCCCGTGTATTGTGAGACCAAAACCCCATCCCAGTGCAGGAAAGATGGCCCATGGAAAACTGGTCGACCTTAAATTCAACCATATCAATAAAGGAATTACAATACAGTAAGCTGTTAGATTCCCATAGAAGCCCTTAATAGCTTCTACGCGTTCTTTGGCCTTCTGATATCTTTTATCGCTTATATAAGTTTCCTGTGAGGCGGTTAGGCTCACCTTTTTGGAAAGCATAGGTAAAGAGACCTTAAAATAAGCAGCAGTTTTATCTATATGGACTTCCCTATTTGACAAAATAGAATATCGTTGCTGAATGTTTCTCAATCCCACGCCACTACTTTTCTTAACCACCTGTTTTTCCTGTAAATTATTCTGAATAACCAAAACGTCATTTTCTTCATAGACTTTAATGTTTAAAGGCCTTGAACTGCTAACTACATTGTGTTTTACTGCATTCTCAAGCAATAATTGCAAAGAAAGGGGGACTATTTTAGCTTCAGGATTACTGCACTTGTCCGGGATATCAAACAGAATACTGTCTTCAAAACGCATTTTGAGTAACCGTATATATGTTCTTGCAAACTGAAGTTCCTCATCTACAGTCACCAGGTCCTTATTTTTTTGCTCCAGAACATACCTGTAAACTTTGGATAGTGACGTAGTAAATTTTTGAGCCTGATCAGGATCTTCTTCAATTAAACTTGTAAGTACATTAAGGCTATTAAACAAAAAATGAGGATCCAATTGATTCTTTAAAGCATCGAATTTTGCCGAGGCGGTTCCTGCAATAATCTTTTGTTCCTTTACTTTCCTGTCTTGTAAAGACCTGTAAAAATAAATGGCGTGGAAAAGAATGGTTATAACCAGGGTGATTATTAGGGCAATAAAGTAATAGATGGCCCTTTCACCCGAGAGAAACTCCTCCCAATCCGCTCCCTCAAAACCCATTCGAATCACTATGCGTATCCACAGAATTCCGATCATGGTTAAAACAACACTGCCTGCAGCTCCTATAGCCAATCTATATTTGCCGTATTTTTTCCAAATAACCCGCTTATTTAAATACTCAAAAAAAGAAGTATTGATTAGCGTTAGAACTATTGAATAGAGAAAATTGTAACCAACTCCTACCCAAAAATTCTTATCAAATTCAGCGGTCCCGTTTGCAAAGAATTCAATGCTGATAAAAATGACGGACAAAACAAAACCCACCAAAAAGCCTATTCTCAAAACCTTAACCAAATATCTCATATTTAAAAAGTAATAATGAAATTTCTATTCATTTAAATTCAATTGTATCGCTGGTATTTAAAATCTCTAGAATGCCTTCTATTCCATTCTTAAGGTAAATTACTCCTCTTAGATTAAAGTTAGCAAAAAGTTCCTTGGAAAATTATATGTCATTACTGAAACGACACTAAGAAAGGGTATAATTAAGTATATGTTTTTCATCTTTCCGGCTTTATACGATTGAATATGTTCAAATATGTCTATAAATATCTTCGTATATAAAAAAGATCTTCCCAATTGTTGTTTTTCCATGACTAGTTGTAATTTAGACCCTCCTTTGGCGGAGAATAAGTAATGGTAAACGTATGTATATCCCGCAGCACTATATAAATGAAAACCTTAAAGAAGTTAAGGAGTTCATTATTAATAATTCCTTTGGTATTTTAATTAATTATGTAGGTGGTAAACCTTGGGCCACTCATATCCCATTAGAATTAGATAAGGATCGTAATGGCAATGATATCCTGGTAGGTCATATTGCAAAAGCAAATCCGCAATGGAAATATTTTGTTGAAGACACCGAAGTACTTTGCATATTTAACGGGCCACACACTTATGTTTCTTCATCGTGGTACGCAGAAGAAGAAGTTCCTACCTGGAATTATATTGCAGTGCATATTCACGGAAAAATAAAAATACAGGACGAGCAGGCGCTGATGGCTTCTCTTCATAAGCTGGTTGACAAATACGAGCGTCAATCCGAAAAACCAATCTCACTAAACAATTTATCAAAAAACACACTCAGGCAGGTGAAAGGTGTAATAGGTTTTGAGATTCATATCAAGGAAATACAGGCGGCTTATAAGCTATCACAAGGACGGGAACACGATCATCCCAAAATAATCAAGGAGCTAGAAAAACGAAATACGAGCGGTGGGCATGGCATTGCAGAAGCCATGAAAAAAAGCAAAAACAAAAAAAAATAAATAAGTAAGTTTATGGTTCAGGAAAGTCCTTCTATTAAACGTTAAATAGTGTGCAGTCTTCCCAGTAAAAATTCCTTATACGACTTGCTTATAGGAATAACCTTTCTGTCTATCTCGAGATGACTATCGGCTACAACATCCAATTTACATATGTTGACTATAAATGACCTGTGGACACGTATAAAACAACTATCTTTTAATTCATTTTCTATTGTTTTTAAAGTGCTTACAACCAAGTATTTGCCTATAGCTGTTGTGATATTACAATAGTTTCGTTCTGCCTCAATATAAAGAATTTGATCTAATAATATTTTAACCATTCTCCCGTTATGTCTAACAAAAATTCGATCTGGTAAAACCTGTAAATTAGTTTGGACCTGGTTTTGCTTTAAACTTCCGTTATCCTTTAATTGCTCAACAACTAATGCTATAGTTCGTTGAAGATTTAATTTGTTAAACGGTTTGGAAATAAAAGCATAAGGTTGGGTTTCCTTTGCCCTGGAAAAAGTGCCGTCATCATTATTAGCAGTTAAATATATTATGGGTATTTCATTTTGTAAATGAATAGCTATAGCGGCATCTATTCCATCTATAGCACCCTTAAGATTTATATCCATCAAAATGATATCAGGTTTATTTTGGTTTGCATTACTAATTGCGTCTTCACCCCTGGACACTATGCCAATAACTTCATAACCTAACTTTGTTAATTGTAATGAAAGATTAGCCGCGATAATCATATCATCTTCGACTATTAATATTCTAATTAACTTATCCATATTTAAGCTGCTTTATGGTTTTGAAATTCAAAAGAAACTGCTGTGCCTTTTTTAATACTTAAAGACATTTTACCTTCTAATTGTCTGGTTAGTAATTCTATTAATTGTGTACCAAAGCCTGTACCTTCAATTTTTTCGTGATAGTTTTTTCCTATGCCGTTATCTGACACTTCAAGCTGCAAATGATTCCCTAATTCTATTAGACTAATTTTTATGAGCCCATTACGATTTTCTGGAAAAGCATATTTTAAAGAATTTGTAAGCAACTCATTTACTATTAGTCCTATTGGAATGGCAGTATCCACATCCAATTCCAATTCCGCCATCTCACATACAATACGCACTCTGTCTGAAGCCCCAAAAATATCTATGATATAATTCCCCAGGTTCATGAAATATTCTTTCATTTCAATAGATGAAAAGCTTTTACCCTGATAAAGTTTTTGGTGAATCATGCTCATGCTATGAACCCGATATTGACTTTTCTGCATAGCGTCGGCAACCTTTGAATCCCCTATCTGTTCGGATTGCAGGGATAATAAACTGGATACAATTTCCAAATTATTCTTTACACGATGGTGTATTTCTTTTAGCAAAAATTCTTTTTCGTCATTTTGCTTTTTGAGCAATCTGTTTTTCTTCTTATTGGTTTGTATAGTATTGTACAGGAGTAATAATATCATCAGCAACAGCCCTCCAATAAGAATCATTAATGTCTGCCTTGATCTTTGCTTTTTAATTTGATTTTCCTGGACCATTATAGTACTCTCTTTTTGAGCCACATCAAACTCTGTAAGTAATAAAGAAATATGCTGATCTGCCTCGGCCGTAAATATCTCCTTTTTTAGCTTATCATACTCTGCATAAGCCTGATATGCTTCCCGGTAATTGTGATTACCAGCATAGGCTTTACCCAATGTTTCATAGGCCTGACTAAGATAAAAATCATCTCCAAAATCATCTGTGGCTATTTCAATACTTCTCTCAAGACTCTCAATTGCGGAAATGTATTTTCCCTGTAGGTTTTGTAGTTTACCTATGGATAACCAGGAGCGCATTAACATAAAGTTATTATCCAACAATTGTCCATATTTTACGGCATTTTCGCCTGCTAGATCTGCTGCATCAAAATCGTTCAGGTAAGCCTTTAGATATACCATCGAAATATACACGTCGCATAGATTATTAAAAAATCCATATCGCTCACCAATGGCTATAGAATGTTCGTAATAATTAAGAGCTTCTTCATGTTTATCCAGTGCCAGATAGCAATTCCCTACTACATATAGTGTAAAATCATAATCCAGGTCGTTTATTCCTCTTTCTTCAAAAAGAACTAAGGCCTTTAATCCATATTCCAAAGCCTTTTCATAGCGTGATTGTTTCCAAAATAAATTACTTAAATCGCTAAAAGCAACGGCCATGGCTCTTTTATCTTTTAATTCATCTCCTAAAAGAAGGGTTTCCATAGCAATATCGGCCGCCTTATCCAGTTTTCCCTGTCTTTCATATACATATCCCAACTGAGTATAGACCAGTGGCAGGTCTTTCTTCAAAACTTTTTTCATTGCAGATTCTAAGACAAATCTTGCGCTATCTAGTTTTTCCATCCTTAAAAGAATAGCACCCTGTGTAATTTGGAACCTGCCTTCCCATAGAGTATCCTTCTTTTTACGGGTTATTTGCAAGCCTTCCTTTGTAAAATTTAAGGCTTTTGATAAATTCCTGGTATGCCAATAATAAGCAAGGTCATTGAGAATATTGAATTGGATAGTATCAATTTTACTTAATGGGTAGCTTTTCTCCAGGATGTCGAGATAGGAGCTGCCAAAATTGTCCGTATCAACAAATACTCTTTTGTAGGAGTTTTCGCTTTCAAAGTCTATAATCTGGGCCTGCAGAATTTTAGGGCTCAAAAATGAGCATATGAAGATAACCAAAACCGCAAAAAATCGGCTCACATTGTTAATTTAAATATAATCGGGGGGGCTCATAATTCTCTAAATATACAAATTTTAACATAATAATTGCTTCGTTAAGTGAAAATAGACATTCGGACAGTAAATAGGGTCGTTCGTCCATACATCCTTTTATTTGTGCCAATATATTGCTTCTTTAGCATGCCGCATAGGTATAATGAACACTTATCGGTTAATTCGTGCGGAAAACTATGTCCAAATCTGTCATTCATATTTTAATTTTATTCCTTGTAATCGCAGCATGCAGGCCAGAGAACAAAAATGCGGAATTGTCTAGGAACGATCAACTTTCCAATAATTTAAATGTATTTATTGATTCTTGCTGGAATGATCAAAATGTCTCTAAATTAAATGAATTGGTAGCGAAGAATTTTACCAGAATTCTTAATGGTATCCATGTCGCAGGGAATGAAAATGAAATGGCGGCTCACATGAATGTTTATTTTACAGGTTTTCCCGATCTAAAAATTCAATATAGTGATGCGTATATTGAAGGCAATAACATATTTATGAACTGGGAATGTACCGGAAGTAATACCGGCGTGTTTGGTGAGATGCGGGCCACGGGTAAAAAAATTAAGATTCAGGGACTTTCGCACCTTTATTTCACAGAAGAAGGTAAATTATATAAGGAGGATGTCTATTACAACGAACTAGATCTGCTGCAACAACTGGGCTATACCCTTACATCACCAGTACTTGAATAATTTAAACACTTTATATTAATTAGTATAACCAAAATTGAATCAACAATGAGAACATTAAAAACAAAATTAACAAGTTTATTTTTACTACTGCTTACCGGGGCGATAGGTCTTGCCCAGGATGAGAACAATTCCCAGGCATTTTGGGTACATGAGGATGTAGTCAAACCTTCTAAGGTGACCGATTACGAATCCATTTGCAAAGAATTAACAGATAACCTAAAAAAACATAATATCCAGGAAATTAATGTCATAGTAACGAATACTGTGGATGACCGATATCTCTGGGTATCGCCTATTACCAGTATGGCGGATATTGATAAACCCGTTTTTGCATCACTCAGAGCAAAAATGGGTCCGCAGACTTTTGAAAATATTTTTAATAGAATGGACGAATGTTATGATATTGAACAAGATTATATAATTCATTTAGACAAAAAACTCACCTATATGCCAGATGGTATTACGCAAACCCCGGAAGGTGAAAACTATCGTAAATTCTTCTATTTTCATATGACGCCGACAAACCGGGCTGTGGTCAGAAAGAACATGGAGGACATAACAAATTTATTTGCTAGTAAAGGTTCAAAATTTTATTACAGGGTTTACAAGAGTGGTTTTGGCACAAGGGGAGAATTTTATATGGTAGCAGTAGCTGCAAAAAACGCTACCGACTATAGTGAGAGAGTAACAGCTAACAATGAGCTCTTAGGTGATGAGTGGCCAAAATTGTACGGTGAACTACGACAAAATTTACTAAAATTTGAAGAATACACAGGAAGTATGAGGCCCGACATGGCTTATAGTCCTACAAAATAAATATTAACTATAACCCCAAGAGTTTTTAATTCTTGGGGATTTTACTATTCACTAACCACAAAATTTAAAATATGAAAAAAATTCTCATAGTATGTGTAGCAACAGTCTTTTTTATAAGCTGTAAAAATGCTGAACAAAAATATTTCTCCTCATCTCCTGAAATAGATGAAGTTAAGGCTCTAGTTAAGGATTATAATGCAGGAGATTGGAACGCATGGATGACTCATTACGCAGATACCGCCAAAGTGCATCACAACACGCTTGAAGATTCTACACCTGCCGAATTATTAGAAGGTCTTAAAGGATTACTTGCCGGTGCATCTAGTTATGGATTTACAGACAAGGATATATTCTATGAAATGGTGATTGATGATCAAGGTGAAAAGTGGGTAAATTTTTGGGGCACCTGGGAAGGAACTATCGCAGCCAATAACCAGAAACTCATAATTCCGGTTCATCTTACATTACAGTTAGTCAATGGTAAAATAGTGGAAGAACATGGCTATTATGATTTGTCGGAATATATGGC
>NZ_JBATKE010000186.1:0-14154 GCF_049669105.1 Eudoraea sp. | reverse complement strand
CCCACTACTGCCAAAGGCATTAATACTTTTAGCTGGGATTTAAGATATCCCGGGGCAACAGAATTTGAAGGGATGATTATTTGGAGTGCCCGCCCACAGCGAGGCCCCAAGGCCCCCTTAGGAAACTATAAAGTTAAAATGAAAATAAAGGATTATGAAAAGACCTATCCCTTTTCCATCTTAATGGATCCGAATCTTAAAGGAATAACTGAGGCCGATTTAATGGAGCAATTTGAACTGGCTAATAAGATCATGCAAAAAACCAGTATGGCGAATGAGGCTGTGATTCATATTCGAAAAATGCGAAATCAGATTAAGGAGAACAAGGAAAAAGTTTCCAGCGCCGATTACAAGAAAACTATGATGCCTTTTTTAGATAAAACCTCAGCTATAGAGCAAGAACTTTATCAGGTTAAAAACCAATCAGGACAAGACCCCTTGAATTTTCCAATTAAACTAAATAACAGACTTGCTTCTTTGAGGAGGAGCATTGAAAACGGGGAGGCAAAACCTACTGATGGGGCCTACAAGGTATATGAAGAACTCTCCGCAGAACTCGAACAGCATCTGGGGGATTTGAATAAAGTAATGTCAAATGATTTGTCCAAGATAAATTCTATTCTAGAAAAGGCAGGGGCCAGCCCTCTTGAAGAAATGAAATAAAGGAGCATTAATTTTGAATACTTCTGCTTTTTGAGAACTCAAAAAGTAGTTTGTATTAAAAATACCTTTGAAATTGATTTTTTGGATCACCGCTGAAAGTCAGCAAAAAAATAAACTACTAAGTTAAATGCCAACAAGAAAAGAAATCGCAATTAAGTATTTGGATTACCTGGAGAAAGGTGATATTGAGCAAACCATAAAATTATTTAATGAACAAGGAATTGTTGATTCACCCATTTACGGAGTAATGAACGCAGATGCCTTTTATCGTGAATTGAGTAGCGATACTACAAATTCTGAACTGCATTTAAAAGGAATTTTTGAGGAAATTAATTCAAATAAACTGGCCCTCTATTTTAATTATAAATGGATCCTGAAAAATAAGCAGAAAGTAGAATTTGATGTTGTTGATATTATAGAATTTGATGCCTCAAACAAGATTAGCAAGCTTAAAATTATATATGATACGGTGATATCCAGAGCATTAGTCAGGGAACTAGAAAAATGAGTGGCACTGGTGCTATCAGCATAAGCATAAGGATTAAAAAAAAACTAGAAAATATCATAAAGAACAAACAGAGCAAACTTTGTTTCGGAGCAGAAAACATCCATAGATTCTCATCCTAATCATCGGAATGACGTTTCTGTCATTTTACCGATTTGTTCCTGTAATATTCCTTAAGGATAAAATAGGCCTTCTTTTTAACACCCGTATTGGAAATTAGTCCCTTGCGATTCCAGAATTGCTGATACACCGGATTTTGTCTTCGTGGAGATTTAAAATCCACCAGTATCCAGGGAGTTATTCCCCTGAGGCCGTCTATCTTATCCATCATTTTTAGCTGGTTGATATAAATCAACTCCTGATATTCCTCACTCCACATGGTATCATCATCAGCATGAAAACCCCCAAGTGCACCACCACCAAATTCGGTGATGACCACAGGCTTGTTGAATTTAATATCAAACGAGTATTTAGGAAGTTCCTTGGGCTCTGACCAATACCACCCACCGTATTGATTAAAACTGGCCAAATCTAGCTTTTCTCCCAGAGTATCATCCACCGTAATGGTATAACCCTCACGTTCGACTTCCAATGCAGCAGCCACCAAACGCGTATCATCCAAAGACCTCGTCTTATCTACCAGCTTGCCCATAAAAACATTTCTCGCTTCTGTCACCGGGGTTTCATTGCCTACAGACCATATAATAATACTTGCCCTGTTTTTGTCGCGTTCAACAGAAACACGCAACTGATTTTCCGCATTTTTATAGGTTTCTTCATTTTCCCATGAAATAGTCCAATAAACCGGCACCTCAGACCAAACCATCAAACCCATTTCATCTGCCAGCCGCAGCATAGTCTCATTATGGGTATAATGGGCCAATCTCACATAATTGCATCCTAATTCCTTTGCCCAGCTAAGCATCATCCGCATATCTCCGTCCGATCGCAGACGGCCTCCAATAAGTGGGTTTTCATCATGCATGGCAATACCTTTCATGAAAATAGATTCACCATTAAGGAGTATATTTTTACCCTCTGTGGCAATGGTTCTAAAACCAATCTTATCGGTAACAGCATCTTGTGAGGAACTGATCTTAACTTCATATAATTTTGGGGATTCCGGATTCCAGAGTTGTATCTTCTTTACAGGGATTTCAAAAGTAACCTTACCGTTTGCATCAGTGGTGTAGCTCTGGTTTATTTTTAATTCCGGTATTTGCAATACAACCGGCTCCTCCCCTCCCGATCCCTCCAGTTCTATATAGCCTTTTATTTTGGCAGCATCATTTTTAGCCAATTGAACTTTGTAGTCGTTAATGTAAGATTCAGGGGTTTCAACAAGGTTCACATCTCTTGTGATCCCCCCGTAATTCCACCAATCTGTATTTATGGTAGGTACCTCATCCTTTTTACGGGTATTGTCTACCATAACAACAAGAAAATTGTCGCCATCAATCAATTTGTCGCCCACCTCAAATTGAAAGGGAGTAAAGCCTCCTTTGTTCACACCCAATTTTTGACCATTCAAATAGATATGGCTTTCATAATTCACCGCACCAAAATGAATAAAGTATCTTTTGTCTTCCTTTAAAGACACCTTGAAATTTCTCCTGTACCACAGTACCCCCTCATAGAACTCCAATTTTTCATATTGGGAATTCCAATCCCCCGGGACAGTCAATGATGGCTCGTAATCGAAGTTGTATTCTGCCCTTTTGGTTTTTCCCGGATTGGTAATGTTATCATAAAAGCCTCCTTTCCCTGATGCACTTTCATCGAATGGCTTTTGTCTGTAATCCAGATACCCCATTTTGTAGGGGTCAATGATAAACTGCCAATCTCCATTCAGGCTTAATGTTGTTCTGTCCAGAACATTCTGAATCTGTTTTTGAGAAAAACTAATAAAATTAAAGGACATCACGATGATGAACGCAAAAAGTTGGGTTGATTTTTTTGATAAATACATCTTATAAATTTTATTAATGTAACAGAAGATAAGCAGGCAATAATAGGAAACTTTTTTATTGCACCATAAACATTTATATTAATCTTACTAAATTTAATAAAATTGTTTCCAAGGTCAATTTAATAAAAGCAGGGAATAGGAGATTTAGCTTCTTAATTTTAATCGTATTTCAAGAGATTTCCTGGAGATAGACCTTCATGGCAGCAGATAGAAATTCAGAATTGTTGTTTTATAAAGGATTGATCTAGCATTGAATAAATCATTACCTTATTATCTTAAATGAAAATTAACAAGCCGTATAATCCATAAGCTAACAGGCACGGTTCATTTAAAAGGCTGTTGCCCGTTATTAAACATACATGCAAAATAACCAAAAAAACAAACCATGAAAGTAGGGGTCATTGAATCGCTCTGGCGGTTCCCGGTAAAATCCTTTAAAGGTGAAAAACTTGATCAGGTACAATTTGATAAACAAGGTGTTCTGGGGGACAGAGCATATGCGCTTATAGATAAAAAGACAGGAAAAGTGGTAAGTGCTAAAAGCGTAAAACAATTTCCAAACCTGTTGATGTGCGCTGCTAATTATTTAAAAGCCCCTCAGGCTGGTCAAAAGATACCGCCAGTCCGGATTACTTTAGCGGATGGGACCGTAGTACATAGTGATTCAAAAAATGTTAATCAAATTTTATCGAACTTCTTCAAAAGAGATGTAGAACTTACCCGTGTTGCGCCAGAAGACTTTACTATTGACCAATTCCATCCGGATTTGGAAAATCTTGACCCGGCGGGGCATCGAAATACATCTACGGAACAAAAGCTTGGACCTGCCCTGTTCAAGGATATGGGCATAGATTCTCCCCTGCCTCCGGGATCTTTTATGGATGTTTTTCCGGCTACAGTAATAACTACATCCACCCTTGAACATTTGGAGAATCTTAGACCGGAAACCAATTTTGATGTAAGAAGGTTTCGAATGAATGTGGTAGCCAAAACCCATGATCCAGGCTTTATTGAGAATTCCTGGGTTGGCAAAACACTTCGTATAGGAAATGACGTTCAACTAATAATAACCATGCCAGACCCTAGATGTGTGATGACCACGCTAGCACAGGATAATATTCCCAGGGATAATCATATTCTCCGAACACTGGTAGAACACAACAGACTGGATATAATGGGTTCTGGAAAGTACCCATGTGCAGGAGTTTACGCTGTTATTGGAACAACCGGATTGGTCCAGGTTAATGACAGTGTGGAACTTAATTAATTTTGAATTTTTCCTCACACCTACCGTGAGAATGTGTATTGTGGTATTTTTCACATCACTGCTAGCATATACATTTACCACCCGTCAGAGACCGGCGGCAACAGGGGTATAAATTCTTACGTTATAGAAAGAATTAAATGCATTTTATCTAACTAAATTATACTTAAAACGGATATCTTTTGTAATTAGAACAGACAAATCTAATTTCACGGATATGAAAATAAAATCTAAAATTATCAAATTTGTACTGACTTTTGGTAGTGCTTTTGTCATTTTTATGGTATTCATGGTAATATCCAGATTTATTTAGACCTTACTTTAGTCGGATCGTTCTGATTTGTATCTTTGTTTTACCATTATACTCCAAATCCGTCATGGTGTTCTCATTAATATCATGATCTTAAAACCTAAAAAATGCCAAAATCCACCAAAATTTTAGCTATTGTTTTAGTTATTGTTATCCTGGGGTTCGGTGTGGGAATATACCTGCAAGACTTAAAACATCAGGAAAGTACGGCTGCAGCCTGGGAAGCCAACCGGTTTAATGTAGCAAAATTCCACAGGATACTACGATATAATACAGATATGAATATGGCCAACTGGGCAGCAATGAAAGATAGCATTTCACAGCAATTAGACTCATTGGTGATCCTAAGATTCAGGAAGGAAATGGACAGCCTCAACGCACTGAAGAATCAAAAGCCATAAGGGTCTCATAGATTCTTAAGCAATTCTAAGCACAGGTTAAGCATATATTTCCTGAATTTCCTTTTTGTATTTCTCCCTTATCACCCGTCTTTTGAGCTTTAATGTTGGCGTTAGCTCAGCCACAGAATCATCTTCGTGAACAGGCAGCCAAACGGCTGGGACCAACCGAAACTTCTTTATTTGTTCTATATGACTGAATTCCGGATTGTATTTGTCAATCACTTTTTGATATTTTGCAATAATTCTATCCTGCTTTAGCATGTCCTCCAGATTGGTCCACTCAATATTTTTATGTATACACCAGTTCTTTAACCCATCCTCAGACGGAACAATTAGGGCGGAAACAAATTTTTGTTTATCCCCAATAACCATAATCTGATCAATAACAAAATTTTCCTTTATCCTGTTTTCAATAGGTGCAGGCGCAACGTACTTTCCACCTGAAGTCTTTAATAACTCCTTCTTCCTGTCTGTTATTTTTAAAAACTCCTTTCCATTCGGACCTTGAATCAATTTTCCAATATCACCAGTGCAGAACCATTTTCTGCCATCAATTTCTTTAAATACCTGAGCATTTATCTCAGGTTTTTTATAATATCCCGACATAACATTAGGTCCAATCGCAAGTATTTCACCTTCGTCTTCTTTGTAATCACCGGAGGTCTTATCTATATATAATTCTACACCATTGATAGCATAACCAACAGTACCTATCACTGACCCTCCGGGCTTAACGCTATTGACTGTCAAGGTTGGGGAGGTTTCTGTTAAACCGTAGGCCTCGCGTACGTTTATTCCTGAAGCGCAAAATACGCGGATTATTTTTATAGGACAGGGAGCAGAACCCGTAACTATCAATCGAACATTGCCTCCTAAGGCCGAACGCCATTTACTGAAAATTAATTTATCCGCAATTCCCCATTTTATCTTACTGAAAGGAGATAGATTTTGATCCAATTCAAAATTATCTGTTAAGCGAAGTGCCCAAAAGAATAGCGCTTTTTTTACTCCTGATAAAGCCAGGCCTTTATTGTAGATCGCTTCGTATATCTTTTCAAGTAGTCTTGGAACGGTTGTGAAAGCAATGGGTTTCACGGATGCCAAATCACCTTGGGGTCCACTCAGGTTGTCTGTACCACAAAAATATATGGAAGTCCCTTCATGGAACCATGCGAATGAAACCGCTCTTTCATAAATATGGCAAAGCGGCAGAAAACTCAGTACCTTTTCACCTGCATCCACTTCTAAAAATTTTGAAGTCTCTACGATAACATGCATGATATTGCTATGGGTTAACATAACACCTTTGGGATTACCGGTTGTTCCGGAAGTATAAATAATAGTCACCAAATCTTCTCCGGTAATTTTTTTCTTAATTCCCTCTATATCTGTACGTCCTTCCTGGTCCAAAATTTCTTCCCAATAGGGCCTTCCTTCAGCTTTGTCAAAAGTGTAGATATTTTCTAAACTCGGAATATTCTTGCCTGCTAGGGACAGTTTGTCAAAAAGATCAAGACCTCCGCAAAATGCTGCCTTTACTTCCGCTTCATTCAAGATATATTCATACTCCGAAATACTAATGGTTGGGTATAATGGAATACTTATAAGTCCGGCCATTTGTAGTGCAAAATCCATAATTACCCATTCGGGCCTGTTTTTATAGATTACCATGGCTACCTTATCTCCGGGCTTCAGGCCTGATTTTAGCAAACCGGAAGCAGCTTGTTCCGAATAATTTTTTACATCCGCTGTGCTATAGGACTTCCAGTTACCTTTAGAATCCCGGGCACTTAAGGAAGCTTCAAGTGGGTTGCTGTTTAATTGATTGTAAAGAAGATCAAAAAGTCTGGTCATTGGTTTGTTACTTTAGGTTTCGTATTGGTTTATTTATTAAATCCGCCTCTATCGGAGGATCATTGGTCAACTTTAAAATTAAAAAATTTACTCGAACATCAAACTAATAAATTCGGCCACACTGGCTGGTTTATCAGAACCGTCTAGCTCCACCACACAATTCCAGGTAATTTTCAGACCCTTATCCCCGTAATTTTCAATTTTTTGAATAGTACAGATTAACCTGAGCTGACTATCTACTAAAACAGGGCTTGGAAAGCGTACTTTATTCAACCCATAATTTATACCCATTTTGGCAGATTTAACTAACAAAACATCTTTTAAAAGTTTAGCTAAAAGTGCAAGAGACATAAAACCATGCGCCACCGGCTTTTTAAAAGGTGAGTGTTTTTCCGCTTTTTCAATATCTATATGTATCCACTGGAAATCCATGGTGGCTTTGGCAAAGTCATTAATCATTTCCTGGGTCACTGTAAGCCAATCTCCCGCAGGCAAAGTTTGACCTTCTATTTCCCGAAAGTCCTCAAAATTCTCTAGTTCTAATTTGGCCATATTAATTATCTTGAAGTTCCACCATCTATAGTAAGGCATATCCCTGAAACAAAACGGGCCTCATCTGAAGCCAGGTACAGGTAGCCATAGGCGATATCTATGGGTTGTGCCACAGTACGCAGGGGAATACTTTCTTTAATTTTAGCAAAATGTTCTTCCGGAATCTTGTCTACCATATCCGTCATCGTGAAACCGGGTGCTATGGCATTGGCCGTTATGCCATACTTGCCAAATTCCATCGTCCAGGTTTTTGCCATGGCAATAACACCTGCTTTGGTAGCCGCATAATTTGTTTGTCCAAAATTACCCCTTAAACCTACATTTGAGGCCGCACTTACGATCCTTCCATACGTATTGGCCTTCATATAAGGTACAACAGCCTGAGTACAGAGAAATACCCCTTTCAGATTAACCTCTATAACAGCGTCCCATTCCTCCTCACTCATTTTTTCGAGCGTTCTGTCTCTTGTGATTCCCGCATTATTAATTAGGATATCTATTTTACGATATTTATCATTTACTTTTTTGAAAAGCCTTTCTACTGCAGGTTTATCAGTTACAGAAACCTGATGATACTCCGCTTTTCCACCGGATTCAATTATGCCATCCGATACATGCTGCCCTTTGGGTAACACGTCCATAATTATTACCGTTGCACCTTCTTTTGCAAAAAGCTCGGATATGGCCTTCCCTATTCCACGGGAACCGCCGGTAACTATGGCTATTTTGTCTTTTAGTCTCATTTCGTATAGTTCTTTAATTATGTCTTTTACTATCTGTCCT
The DNA here is from genome assembly GCF_049669105.1 of Eudoraea sp. Taxonomy (NCBI): domain Bacteria; kingdom Pseudomonadati; phylum Bacteroidota; class Flavobacteriia; order Flavobacteriales; family Flavobacteriaceae; genus Eudoraea; species Eudoraea sp. The sequence goes on along the minus strand of NZ_JBATKE010000186.1, from coordinate 5,853 downwards.
TGCGGGATTGGATCCTTTAAACTAAGCAGAACTTTAATCTAAAGCAAAATATTCAGGAAGATGATAACCTTAAACTTCTATTACCAATTTACCTCTGACCTTTCTGTTCATTATTTCCTCCAAAGCCCTGGGGGTTTCCTTCAATTCATAAGTCTTATGGATATGGGGTTTAACCCTGCCCTCATCATACCATTTCATCAAGGTCCTTGTGTTCTCCATATTCAATTTTGGGTTTCTCATGGCAAAATCGCCCCAAAATACCCCAACTATAGAAGCGGTCTTAAGCAAAGGCAGATTTAAAGGCATTTTTGGTATAGTCCCGGAAGCAAATCCTACTACCAGAAGTCTCCCCTCCCATGCAATACCCCTGAATGCCGCCTCAGTATATTCCCCTCCAACAGGATCGTATATAACATCTGCCCCTTTGTTATCTGTCAATTTTTTAATTTCAGACTTCAAATCTTCTTTGGAATAATTAATGGTTTGATCAGCACCATATTCCCTGCATAATTGCAATTTTTCTTCTGTGGATGCTGCTGCAATAACCTTTGCACCCATTAGTTTACCTAATTCCACCGCTGCCAAACCAACACCACCCGAAGCGCCAAGCACAAGTAATGTCTCGCCTTTTGCCAGCTTTGCCCTGTCTTTCAGCGCATGATATGAGGTCCCATATGCTACCATAAAAGAAGCTGCAATTGGGAAATTCATTTTTTTTGATTTCAGGAAACACGTATTGGATGGCACCACTACTTCCTCAGCAAAACCTCCACTAAAGACAAATCCAAATACTTCATCACCAACCGCCAGATGTTTTACTTCATCGCCAATCTCTTTTACGACCCCGGAAATATCGCTTCCCGGAGTGAATGGAAGCTCTGGCTTAAATTGGTATAACCCCTGGATAATTAATGTGTCGGGGAAATTTATTCCACAGGCTTTTACTTGCACCACCACCTCTTTTGCTTTGGGTTTTAAACCAGGTATTTCTTCTAAAACAAGAGAAGATGGCGGTCCGAATTCTTTACATCGTATGGCTTTCATCTTCTACTACTTTTAGCACTAGTTTGCCTAATTTTTCACCTGTAAACAACCTTTTATAGGTTTGCGGAAAGTTCTCAATTCCCTCATAGATATCTTCTTTGCCTTTCAGTTTTCCCTCTGCCAGCCACGCGCCCATGGCCCTTGCAGCTTCACCATACCTTTTTGCATAATCAAATACCACCATTCCCTGCATTGTAGCGCGGTTTACCAGGAGTGAAAGGTAATTACTGGGTCCTTTTATGGCCGTTTTGTTGTTGTATTGCGATATGGCTCCACATATTACTATTCGGGCATGCATTCTAAGTTTACTCAGGGCAATATCAAGAATTTCGCCACCTACGTTGTCAAAATAAACATCCAGGCCTTTTGGGCATTCTTCCTTCAACCTGGTTGCAACATTCTCGTTCTTATAATCAATAGCAGCGTCAAAACCCAACTCCTCTAAAATATATTTACATTTCTCCTGACCCCCGGCAATGCCGACAACCCGGCATCCTTTAATTTTAGCAATTTGACCCACGATGCTCCCAACAGCTCCTGCTGCTCCTGAAACAACCACAATATCACCTTCTTTTATTTTCCCCACCTCAAGAATACCAAAATAGGCTGTCATGCCTGTCATACCCAAGGTGCTTAAATAGGTTGGAAGCGGAGCTAGTTTAGGGTCTATAATACGCAAATCCTTTCCATCCGAAATTGCATATTGCTGAACACCGCCGAATCCGGCTACATAATCCCCTACTTTAAAGTTGGGATTTTTATTAACTGCCACCACCTCACCAACTGCACCCGAGCGCATTACCGAACCTATGGCCATTGGCTCTATATAGGATTTGGAATCATTCATCCAACCCCGCATAGCCGGGTCAAGGGAAACATAATGTTGTTTCACCAGAATTTCTCCATCCTGTAATTCAGGAATAGGATTAGTCTCTAATGACCAGGTTGAAGCATCTGCCTCACCTATGGGTCTCTTTACAAATTTCAATTGTTTGTTCATATTTTTCATTTCGGTTTTATCCTTTCTTTTTATTTGAGAAACTCTTTACGTATGCTTCCATTTTGGTTCGAATTTCAGGTTTCCACCATAAAGTTGCCGCTTCTTTGAGGGAATTTTCGGCATTTAAATCAAGCTTACCCAGTAAATCTTTGCGAAGTTTACTTTTAGTATTAACCAGTATCTCCTGATCTGCTTGCAAATACTGCTTCATCCTGGCTTCAGCCTTTGGCAATACCTGCTCCAAAGGAACTAATTCATCCACTAATCCGGCAGACAAGGCTTCTTTCCCATTAAGCAGCTTCCCTTCCATAACATATCTGCTAGCCAAACCCTGACCTATCCAAAAGGCATAGGTTTCTACAAGGTTCTGAGAAATTTGAATATTTACAGCAACCTCGTTCAGTCCAATAATATATTGTTCTCCATCTGCCATAATTCGGTTATCACTTGCCACTGCAAGCACGCAGCCTCCCGCCGGGGAATGACCTGTAATAGCCGATATAACAGGTTTCGTGATATGCATAAGTTCTATAAATAATGCACCGAAAACACGAAAAAAGTCCTGGATCTGTTTTTTGTCGTACTGAAATAATTCAATTAAATCGAGGCCTGCGGAAAAATAGTGTGGCTGTCCGGTAAGTATTGCTCCTTTAACTTCCTTGTCATTTTCCATATCCCGGAAGGCTTGCCTTAGCTCCTGAACCATCTCGTAATTAATGGCATTTACCTTACCGCGATTCATCTGAACAATGGTATACCCCTCTTTCTTTATAATCTTTATTGTATTCATTAGGGTAGTCTTTTTGATTTGTTGATCTATAAGTTGTCTTAATTATGCTATAATAATGATGTGCCTCCATCCAATGTTAAGGTTTGCCCGGTCATATATTTTGAGCTATCTGATGCAAGCCATGCTACAGCTTCTGCAATTTCAGTTGCTTCTCCAAACCTATCCATAGGAATCAGTCTTTTAAGGGTTTCTCTCATATCGGGCCTACTGGCCAGCAGTTTGTCTAAAAGCGCTGACTCCGTATACCCCGGGCATACTGCATTGATTCTGATATTCTTACGACCATACTCCAGAGCAGCCGATTTGGTCATACCCACAACTGCATACTTACTGGCACTATAAGAGAGGTTGTTACCTGAGGGTTTTAAACCGGCCAGTGAAGCGATATTTATAATATTTCCATGTCCCTGCTTCATCATTTGCTTTAAAACCACTTTCATACAATAAAAAACACCCGTCTGATTCACGGCAATAACATTGTCCCAATCAGCAAGCGTATGTTCAGCGGTCCTTTTTTGATTTTCACCGCCTATACCGGCATTATTAACCATGACGTCTATCTTACCATGATCCTTAACCGTTTGACTTATTAATAGTTCTACTTCTTCAAATTTAGATACATCTGCCTTGAACGCAAAAGCCTTACCCCCTGCAGTGTTTATTTGATCAGCCACCTTTTGGGCGCTATCAATATTGATATCAGATATAATGACCAATGCCTTGTGTTTAGCCAACAAAGAAGCCGATGCTGCTCCAATTCCACTTCCTGCCCCTGTAATGATCACAACTTTATTTTCTAATTGCATATCGCTTTAATTAATTAAACAAAACGCCTAAACATTATTTGGTTTGCGATTTACAATATATCAATCGCGAATCCTGTAGGGAGCGTTCCCTTAATTTTGCTGGATAGTCCTCTGCGCTAACCATTTTAAAAAATTCACCCTGGTTTTTATATTTTACCAATAGCATATCATCCCATAAAGTTTCATCTTCCGGACCTATAAGTGTTAAAAGGGGTCTACCAAAAAAGATAATTTCCGCATCTATCTTCTCAAAAAAAGGTATGGCCGCTTTCATATATTGTTTATAGGAAGCCTCACCGGTCAATCCGGTTTCTTCCACCTTGTCTTTATATTTTAGAAGGTTTAACATCACCACCTCCTGATCCTCCGGCACTTCCCGAAGTACATTTATTTGTTCCTTATTCATTTTTATAAAAGATTTATGCTCCACACCACTACTTATTTGAAATCATATCCATTAATATATCCCGTCAATCTTGTCCTTCTGAATGGCGTTCCACGCTGTATTACAACATAAGGCAGAAACTATATTCAGGTTCGCGAAACGGGGGTCTGTTGTATGTCCGTGCTTAAATCTATAATATATCTGTTGGGCGATTACCGCAATTTTAAAAAGACCATACGCAAAATAGAAGGTAAGGTTATTTATATCCCTGCCACTTTTGAGCGCATATTGCTGGACGATTTCTGTGCGTGAAGGATTGCCTGCCATAGTTGTTGGAGATGGAAGTCCTTGTTTCAAAAAATCAGCATCTGAAGCTGTAGTCCAATACCCAAGGGAAGTCCCCAAATCCATCAATGGATCACCTAAAGTGCACATTTCCCAATCCAGGATGGCGGCTATTTTTTTCCATTGGTCATCAACAAATACCACATTATCGTACTTATAGTCATTGTGGATAAGGCTGTAATCATAGTTTTCAGGTTGATTATTTTCCATCCATGACATTACCTTTTGGGCAGAGGGAACTTCTTCCGTTGCCGCAGCACGATACTGCTTGCCCCAGTTTTTAACTTGTCGCTCAACATAGCCTTCCGGATTTCCCAACGATTCAAGTCCGGCAGACTTATAGTCTACATTATGCAGTTCAACAAAGGTATCCAACCAGGTATCTGATATAGTTTTAAATGCATCAGGAGCCAATTGGCGCTCTTTGGCCTCATTGGCCGTCAGAATAATTCCATCAACTTTTTCCATTAAATAAAAAGGAGCCCCCAGTATATCTACATCTTCTGAATATGCATAAGGAGCAGGTGCTTTGTCAAAAACTTTATGCAAATTATAGAGCACTTTAAATTCCCTACCCATATTATGACCACGCTTTGGCGCCGCAAAGGGCGGACGGCGAAGTACGTATTCCTTATCCTCTATTTTTAGCAGATAAGTCAGGTTCGAATATCCATGATAAAATTGCCTGATGATCAATTCACTTTTTTCATCATTGATCAAATTGCATTGTAACAGGAACTTTTTCAAGTTCTTCTCATGAAGCTCTTCTCCTTTTCTCACAGTTTTGGTCAGTTCCTTTTCCCGCATTGCCAGACTTATGTGTATTTTTTTATTGTGTTTTTTCCTAATTGACTTAAGTGAACCTCATCCGGGCCATCGGCCAGCCTCAAGGTCCTGGCAGAGGCATAAAAATGTGCTAAAGGCGTATCTCCACAAACACCCTTACCCCCCATTATCTGAATGGCCCTATCAATCACTTTTAAGGCCATATTTGGAGCTACTATCTTAATCATGGCGATCAGGTCTTTTGCCTCCTTATTTCCCACCTTGTCCATTTTATCTGCTGCTGAAAGAACCAGCAGACGTGTTTGTTCTATTTCACAACGAGAATGCGCAATTTCCTGACGAATACTGCTATAGGTATCTAAAGTTCTGCCAAACGGACTGCGTTCAGAGGCCCTTTGAGACATTAACTCCAGCGAACGTTGCGCCATTCCTATTAATCGCATGCAATGGTGTATTCTTCCCGGACCCAAACGGCCCTGGGCTATCTCAAATCCTCTCCCTTCACCTAGAATAAGATTGCTTTTTGGCACACGTACTTTGTTTAATACAATTTCTGCATGTCCCTCCGGAGAATCATGGTATCCAAAAACACTAAGAGGTCTTATAACTTCCAGGCCGGGAGCATCCATCGGAATCAAAATCATGCTGTGTTGCAAGTGGCGGGGTGCATCAAAACTGGTCTTACCCATTACTATGG
>NZ_JBATKE010000185.1:0-14993 GCF_049669105.1 Eudoraea sp. | reverse complement strand
GTTTATACGCCTTATATGCGCAAGTGGAAAGAAAAATTCAAAACAGATGAGCCGGTTATGGCTTATGACTCCGAGTCATTATTAAACAGGGTGTTCAAACAAGCAGATTTGCCTAATCTGTTACTGGAAGAGATAGGATTTAAAAGATCTGAAATTGCTGTTCCGGCTTATGAAATTTCTTCATCATTACTAAATTCATATGAAAAAACCAGAAACTTTCCGGCCATAGAAAAAGGCACCTCCAAACTAGGACCCCATTTGCGATTTGGAACCGTTTCTACTCGACAAACAGTGTTAAAAGCCCTAAGTGCCAGGAATGAGACTTTTTTAAATGAATTGATTTGGCGCGAATTTTTTATGCAAATCTTATGGCATTTTCCGCATACTGTTTATAAAGCTTTTAAGCCAAAATACGATAGGATCCCATGGCGAAATGATGAAAAGGAATTTGAAATGTGGAAAAAAGGGGAAACAGGATACCCCCTTGTTGATGCAGGAATGAGGGAACTTAATTCTACTGGGTTTATGCATAACCGGGTGCGAATGCTGGTAGCAAGTTTTCTTTGTAAGCATTTATTAATAGATTGGCGTTGGGGAGAGGCTTACTTTGCTTCAAAACTTTTAGACTTTGAACTTAGCAGCAACATTGGAAACTGGCAATGGGCTGCAGGGAGTGGTGTAGATGCAGCACCGTATTTCAGGATCTTTAATCCCCTTACACAAGTGGAAAAATTTGATCAACAAAAAGAATATATCAATAAATGGGTTCCTGAACTACAGGAATTGACATATCCCCAAATGATGGTGGATCATAAAATGGCCCGTGAACGCTGCCTCAGAATATACAAAGAAGCACTAAACTGAATCCTTTTGGTTACATCTGGCAAATTAACATTCTCTTTAAAGAATTCGGTGATTTAATTCTTTAAAAGCCATTGGCCAACGGGTTAGAGACTTTTTATGGTTGTTAAAGACATTACCCGGCAAAAAAATGTATTTTTATTGGATTGATTACCAATTCTAATTCTTTTTTAAAAATATGAGAAAATTACTCTTTGGATTATTGTTGATCCTAACTTCTGCAGCCTCTGCTCAAAAAATAAGCAACAACAAAAAAGCAATTATACAATCTATTGAAAAGCACAATGCAGAACTAATAGCTATTAGCGATTCTGTATGGGCTCTTGCTGAAACAGCTTTTAATGAAAAACAATCTTCGGTAATTTTAGCTGACTATGCAGAAAAGAACGGTTTTTCCGTTGAGCGTGGCGTTTCCGGAATGCCCACTGCCTTTATAGCTACTTACGGATCCGGAAAGCCGGTAATAAGCATTTTAGGTGAATTTGATGCCCTCCCGGGAATATCTCAAAAGGCACAACCTACAAAAGAAGCTTTAAATGAAGGAGCGGCCGGACACGGTTGTGGCCATAATTTATTTGGAACAGCAAGTCTTGGTGCTGCGGTGGCCGTAAAAGAACTCATAGAAGAGGGCAAAATTAAAGGGACCATTAAATTTTTTGGCACTCCGGCAGAAGAAAAATATTTTGGAAAGGTTTGGATGGTACGAGATGGCTTATGGGATGATGTTGATGTTAACCTAAGTTGGCATCCGGCTGACAATACAGAAGCCGATGCACAAAGTACACTTGCTTTGGTTGACTTTAAAGTTGAATATTTTGGTCAGGCGGCACATGCGTCTGCTGATCCCTGGAATGGAAGAAGTGCTTCCGATGCCTTAGAATTATATACCACAGGAATTAACTACTACAGAGAACATATTAAACCAACGGTACGGATTCATTACCATATTCAAGATGGTGGGCAAGTAGTTAATGTAGTACCTGATTATTCTAAACTTTGGGTGCGTGTAAGAGACACTAAGCGAAGCGGAGTAATTCCGGTATACGAAAGGGTTCAGAAAATGGCCGAAGGCGCAGCAGTAATGGCGAATGTAGATTACAAGATTACCCTGATTTCAGGAATTTATGAGGTATTGGTAAACAGATCGGGTGAGGAAATCATGCAAAAAAACCTGGAATATTTGGGAGACATTACATATACAGAAGAAGAACAGGCTTTTGGTAAAAAGATTCAGGAGAATACACAGAAACCTCAGATAGGAATGGACAGCAAAATAAGTCCGCTGAAAGAAACCAAAGAACACCCCGGCGGTGGATCCACAGATGTTGGCGATGTAAGTTGGAATGTTCCTAACATAAATTTAAGTGTAACTGTAGCGCCAAAAGATACGCCATGGCATTCCTGGGCGGTAGTCGCTTGCGGCGGAATGAGTATTGGTCATAAAGGGATGACCTATGCTGCCAAAGCTTTAAGCATGACCGCTGTAGATCTTTTTGAGGATCAAAAATTAATAGAAAAAGTTAAGAATGAATATAAAGAAAGGAAGGGTGACGAGGTCTACGAAGCAAATATTCCTCCGGGGCCACCACCGGTGGGAGATAACTATGAATAAAGTGTAAAGAATAACTAATAAATTATGGCAGAAAGAGAAATAATTAAAGAATATTCAAAGGGTGATCTAACTGTAGTATGGAAACCAAAGAAGTGCATCCATTCCGCTATTTGCGTGAATACCTTGCCGAAAGTGTATGATCCGAATAAGAAACCCTGGATTGAACCAGAAAATGCAACCATTGATGAATTGAAATCACAAATTAATAAATGCCCTTCCGGGGCACTAACCTATACTATGAAAGAAGAAACAAAAAATTCCGAAGAAGTGACTAAGAATACGCGTGTAGATGTAATGGCTAATGGCCCTCTTTTGGTACATGGCACTTTAGAAGTGAAGGATGCCAGCGGAAAGACTGAAAGCAAAAGCGGGGTAACTGCATTATGCAGATGTGGTGCGTCGGCTAACAAACCCTATTGTGATGGGGCACATAAGAAGATAGACTTTGTAGGGTAAAATAATTGTTGTGCATTCATAATGGAGTTATATAGCATTGGAATATATGGCCTTAACTGAACTTTGAATATTATGAATCTGATATTTAATAAAACGCTGGTAATTCTCTTTATTATGGGTTCGGGACAAAATTTTGGACAATCACCCCAGCTTAAATCAATGCTGGAAGTTTATTCAATGGAAACCGGGGAACGAAAAGTAATATATGAGGAAATGGCTCACTTTGAAGCTCCCAACTGGAGTCCTGACGGGAACTTTTTAATTCTCAATCAAAATGGCCTTTTATACAGGATAAAAATTGATGGCAGTTCAAAGGAGCAAATAGATACAGGAGCTGCTGTGAGATGTAATAATGATCACGGAATTTCTCCTGATGGCACAATGCTGGCCATTAGCAATAATGATCCTATAGAAGGCGTGGAGTCCGGCACTTCCCGGATCTATACATTACCTTTAAAAGGAGGCACCCCTCAACTCGTGACATTAGAATATCCATCCTACTGGCACGGATGGTCTCCGGGGAGTGATGCCGTTGTATATACCGCAAGTCGCAATAATAACTATGATATCTATAGAATTTCAATTCAGGGAGGTGAAGAGGAACGCCTCACCAACAGTCCAGGTCTGGATGATGGCCCGGAATATTCCCCGGATGGTAAATACATTTATTACAATTCAATGCAATCTGGTAAAATGGAGATTTGGAGAATGAAACCCAATGGTAGCGAAAACGAACAATTAACCAATGATGCCTATTCAAATTGGTTTGCACATCCTTCACCGGATGGAAAGTATTTTGTTTTTATTTCCTATCTGGAAGATCAGGGAGACCGTCATCCTCCATTAAAATCTGTGGCATTGAGACTCTACGATTTAAATACAAAAGAAATCAAAAGTCTTTGCCTTTTTTTAGGCGGACAGGGAACAATTAATGTCCCCTCTTGGTCGCCCGATAGCAAACACTTTGCTTTTGTATCTTATGATAATCAATAATGCATTATTTATAAGCACCCAAAAAAATATTTAAAACCCTTTCGTATGAAAAAACTGATGCTCTTACTCTTAATTTGCTATTTTTCAAAATCGTATACACAGGACTTTGATTTTCAATACGACCATTATTCTTTTATAGTGACAGATCTCAAAAAGACCGGAGACTTCTATGCTAACATATTAAAACTAAAGGAAATTCCGCATCCTTCTGCAGCACAAGGATTTAGATGGTTTAGTATACATGGAAATTCTCAACTTCACCTTATAGGTAAAGATTCCGTGATTCGTCAAAATAATAAAAGTAGCCATCTGTGCCTGGCTACACAAAATCTGGATGGTCTCATTTCTTATCTGGAAGAGAAAAATATCCCTTATTGGGACTGGCCCGGAAAAAAGAATGCCGTTACAGACCGTGCAGATGGAGTGCGTCAGATTTATATTAAAGACCCTGAAGAGAATTGGGTTGAAATTAATACCGCAATCCATGAATAATATGTGAAATTTTATTTGGAATGTAACTTCAAGTAACTACAAAAAAATTATCAAAACATCAAAAATTTAAAACTATGAGTACCCCAGTCAAACGAATATTTCCTTTAGGTTTCCCATGGGAAACGCAAGACCCGTTTTTGTTCTGTGTTTATCATTTAGATCATTACCCAAAGGGTAATAGTTCAATGGAACCGGACGTATCTCTTGAAGGGCGTAACCTGGGCAACGATTTCACTATTAAAGATGGTTGGAGAATGTATCACGGACATACCATTCCCGGGTTTCCGTATCATCCGCACAGAGGTTTTGAAACGGTGACCATTGTGAATAAAGGATATTGTGATCATTCAGACTCATTAGGAGCTGCCGGTAGATTTGGACAGGGTGATGTACAATGGATGACTGCTGGCAGGGGGGTTCAGCATTCTGAAATGTTCCCTTTGCTGAATACAGATAGGGATAATCCGTTGGAATTGTTTCAAATTTGGATCAACTTACCAAAAACAGACAAATTTGTTGAACCACATTTTAAAATGCTCTGGCATGAGGATATCCCCCTTGTTAAGATCAATAATACTACAGTAAAAATAATTGCAGGTAGCTATTCCGGAACGACTGCACCAGATCCCGCGCCCAATTCTTGGGCAGCAAATTCTGATAATGAAGTTGCCATATGGAATATTCATATGGATGAAAACGAAACATTTAATTTGCCTCCTGCATCTGCAAATTTAAGCCGTACCCTTTATTTTTATGACGGCGCCGAAGTAAAGATTGGTGAGCAGGTGATTAAACCCAATCACGGTGTGGAGCTTAATTCAGATGCAGAAGTTACTTTAGAAAATGGCAGCAAGAAATCTCACTTTTTAGTATTGCAGGGAAAACCTATAAACGAACCGGTTGCTAAGTACGGCCCCTTTGTTATGAATACACAGTTGGAAATTCAACAAGCCATGGAAGAATACAGGCTTACGCAATTTGGTGGCTGGCCCTGGCCACATGCAGACAACGTTCATCCGAGAGAAAAGGGAAGGTTTGCAAAATATCCTAACGGGGATGTTGTAGAACGTGAATGATTTGATAATAAATTTAGAGCCTTTTGGTAATTTGGACTTTTGCTATTATTGACATTTTTTCTAGCCTATCGAAAACCCCGGGGCTAATAATCCATCTGCTTTACCTGGATTACGCTTAAGGTATGCGGCGACAAAAGGACATAAGGGAGCCATTTTAAATCCATTTTCCCTGATATGTTCAAGAGTTTTGGATACAATAATAGCTCCTATACCATTCCCTTCTAAAGAGCGGGGTACTTCGGTATGAGTGAGATATATAATATTATTCTTGGCCTGGATATATTCTATAAATGCAGTTTCGCCTTCAATGAGTAATTCAAATCTTTTCTTTTGACCCAAATCATTGTTAATCAGAGGTAGTTTTTCCCAAACCGGATTTTTCATTTTTCAGATTTTAAGAATAGTATGCCTCCATAAAAACAGGAGGTCTATAACTCCTTTTCTTACATCCTTTCAATCTTAGCGCCAATTGCCCTAAGACGATTGTCAATATCCTCATAACCCCTGTCTATCTGCTCAATATTATGGATGATTGATGTTCCTTTTGCGCATAGAGCGGCAATTAAAAGGGATACTCCGGCTCTGATATCGGGGGATACCATCGTTGTAGACTTTAACGTGGATTTAAAATTGTGGCCAATTACAGTAGCCCTATGTGGATCGCAAAGAATAATTTTTGCCCCCATATCTATTAATTTATCTACAAAGAACAAACGGCTTTCAAACATTTTCTGATGGATGAGCACTTCGCCCTTGGCTTGTGTTGAAATAACAAGGATAATACTTAACAGATCCGGGGTGAGACCGGGCCAGGGTGCATCTGAGATAGTTAAAATAGAACCATCAATATAGTTGTGAATTTTATAACCCTCTTTATGTTCAGGAATGTAAATGTCGTCCCCTCTTTTTTCCAGAGAAATACCCAGTTTTCTAAAAACCGATGGGATCTGGCCTAAGTCGTCCCAGCTGACATTCTTGATCGTCAATTCGCTTTTGGTCATTGCTGCAAGGCCTATCCAACTGCCTATTTCTATCATGTCCGGCAACATGGTATGCTCTGTGCCTTTCAAATTCAGAACCCCGTCAATAACCAATAAATTAGACCCAATACCGGAAATTTTTGCTCCCATCCGGTTTAGCATCTTGCACAATTGTTGCAGATAAGGCTCACATGCCGCATTGTAAATAGTTGTTTGCCCTTCTGCCAGGACAGCTGCCATAACAATGTTAGCGGTACCTGTAACCGATGCCTCATCTAAAAGCATATAGGTGCCTTTAAGTCTTTTGGCTTCTACCCCATAAAAATGCTCCTCTTTATTATATCGGAATTTTGCACCCAACTGAATAAATCCTTCAAAATGGGTATCTAATCTGCGCCTACCTATCTTATCACCTCCTGGTTTAGGAATGTAACCCTTGCCATATCTGGCTAATAAAGGACCTACCAGCATAATAGAGCCTCTTAATCCCCTGCCATCAGTTTTAAATTGTTCAGATTGCAAATAAGACAGATTAATGTCATCTGCTTTAAAAGAATAAGACCCTTTGCCTTTTTTCTGGATTTTTACTCCCAGGTCTTCTAGTAAGGAGATTAGCTTGTTGACATCAAGAATATCCGGAATGTTGTTTATGACTACCTCATCCGGGGTAAGCAAAACCGCACAAAGAATTTGTAATGCCTCATTTTTAGCGCCTTGTGGGGTTATTTCCCCATGAAGTTTATGGCCGCCCTCAATTTTGAATGTTCCCATTTAAGGAAGAAATATTTAATACCGTTTTTTACCTCTGTTAGTATTTCGCTGGCCCTTTTTTGGGGAACTGGTCCTATTGGATTTTGAAATCCGTGATTTAAGAAACTGTCCACTATCTGTAAGGTTAACACCATCAGCAGCTAAATCTATTTTGCCATCACTTAGTTCATAAAGGTGCTTAAAAATTGCTTTATCCTCTACGGTATCCTTGTTCCAATTAAGATAACACTTCTTCATATGATTAGCTATAGCATATTCCAGCCCAGCCCGCTTATCGCCTTCATCCCATCCAATGGCTACATCTATCATTCGTTTTATGTTATTGCCATAAAAACGGTATTTAGGATGGTTTTGTGGGTATTCCAATGGATCAGGTCTTGCTTGTAGGACTTCCTTTGGAGTTATGGGAAAAGGTGATTCAGCTTGCAACTTAAAGTCGGACATAATAAATAATTGATCCCAAAGTTTATGCTGAAAATCGGGTACGTCCCTCAAATGAGGTTGAAGGTTACCCATGACACTAATAATGGCCTTTGCTACTTTATTTCTCTCTTCATCGTCTTTTATGGAGACGGCATGATCTACCATTTTTTGAAAATGGCGACCGTATTCGGGTATAATGAGCTTTTCGCGCTCAGTATTGTACTCTAGGTTTTCTACTGGATTCAAATTTCTATATAATTCTGATTAAATATATGTAGAGGAAGTATCTCTATAACGGTTGCAAATTAAGAAAATTATCCCAGTTATACCAGTTTATAAAGATATTACGCCCTCAACGAGGCCAACTTCTTTGTATTTTTCTATTACCTCATCGGGATTTGCAAGATTTACCATAATCGAAAGACTCGTATATTTACCCTTACTTGATTGTTTAGATTCAATAACCGCTCCTGTATTGTCAAAAATTTGTTGTATTTGGGTGATCTTATCCTTGTCTGTGGGGACTATAAATTTATATAAGTAATCTGCAGGCCAGCTATTACTTTTGAGTAATTCTTCTTTGAGCCTAAGGTAAAAATCATCTGATTTCTCAGTATCCATTTAAAAGTTTTTACAAATATAAAGCTTCGTGATCAATTTTTTATGCTTGCTCGCATTGATTACTTTTGTGATTGTAAAATTTAGTTCTTGAAATCTAAAAAAATAGTTATTACGGGAGGGCCGAGTACTGGAAAAACGGTCATTATACAACAACTTGAAGCATTTGGTTATACCTGTTTTCACGAGATTGTGAGAAGTATGACTCTTGAGGCAAAAGAAAAGGGTAATCCTGATTCCTTTGTTTCCAATCCACTTGCTTTTGTCAAAGATCCTTTTGAATTTAATCAAAGAATCCTTAGCGGCAGGATGGAACAATATAATAAGTCCGTTAATATGGCTATTCCCCATGTCTTTTTTGACCGCGGTATTCCAGATGTTTTGGCTTATATGGACTATTTTGACCAAAGTTACACCCGTGATTTTGAAAAAGCTTGTACAACCAGCAGATATGATAAAGTTGTAATCCTGCCACCTTGGGAAAAAATATATGTATCTGACAATGAAAGATTAGAAAGCTTTGAGGAGGCCATTGAAATATATGACCACTTAAAACGGACTTATATGAGATATGATTATGAGCCTGTTCTTATTCCAACCGGCACTGTGGAAGAGCGTATTTCTTTTTTATTAAATGAAGTGAAGAAAGATTGACAATGAGGGATCCGCAAGAAATCTTAAAAAAATATTGGGATTATGAAGACTTTAAAGGATCTCAGAAAGCTATTATAGATGCTGTGTTAAATGGTAAAGATGTGCTTGCGCTTTTACCTACAGGTGGAGGTAAATCTTTATGTTATCAAATTCCGGCGATGGCCAGTGAAGGATTATGCATTGTTGTTTCACCCTTAATAGCCCTTATTCAAAACCAGGTTCAGCAATTGAAGGATATAGGTATTAAGTCTATTGCCTTAACAGGAGGAATTTCCAGAGAAGATTTAAATAATCTATTAGACAATTGCATTTACGGAAATTATAAATTCTTATACCTATCACCTGAACGTTTGCAGCAGGAAATAGTAAAAGACAGGATTGCCCAAATGGAGATTAATCTTATTGCGATAGACGAAGCACATTGTATTTCTCAATGGGGGAATGATTTTCGACCGGCGTATTTAAATTGTTCGCTTTTGCGGGATATAAAACCAGAAGTTCCTGTAATTGCGCTTACAGCCACTGCCACCGCAAAAGTTGCCCAGGATATTACCGAGAATCTTAAGTTCAAAGAACATCAAATTTTCAAAGATTCGTTTAGCAGGAAAAATATATATTTTGGGGTTATTTGGGAAGAAGATAAACAAAGGCGTTTGTATGAGTTATGCAAGAAAACAGACCGAAGTGGCATTATATATGTCCGTAGCAGAAGAATGGCGCAGGTAATCGCTGCTTTTTTAAACAAAAAAAATATTTCTGCTACCTTTTATCACGGGGGTATTCCAAAAGAAGAAAAGGAGAAGAAACTAAATTTATGGCTCAATAATAAGGTAAGAATAATGGTGGCCACAAATGCCTTTGGAATGGGAATTGACAAAGCCGATGTTACTTTGGTAATTCATTATCAAATCCCGGAAAGTCTCGAGTATTATTACCAGGAAGCTGGCAGGGCAGGTAGAAATGGCCTCCCGGCTAAAGCTATAATGATAACCAACAAAGACGATGAATTACAACTAAAAAGCCAATTTTTAAAAGTATTACCCGATGTAAAATTTTTGAAATTACTTTATAATAAACTCAATAATTATTTTCAAATACCCTATGGAACTCTGACTGAAGAAATATTTCAGTTTCGATTTGAAGAATTCTGTCACCTTTATAAGATCAATTCACCTATGGCATATAATGGGTTACGCATTCTTGATCAAAATTCTGTGATATCCTTGTCGCAAAATTTTTCCCGTAAAACAACTGTACAATTTTTATTTTCTAAAAACGCCCTCTTAGACTATCTGGAAAGACATCAGAGCATTGCGCCATTCGTACAAACCATTTTAAGAACTTATGGAGGGATTTTTGATTTTGAAACAAAAATAAATACGCTTTTAATTTCAAAAAAAACTTCACTTTCAGAAGAAAAAATATTAAATGACCTGGAACAATTGGATAAAGATAAGGTCATAAGATTAAAAGCAAATAACAGAGATCTGGAACTCGTTTTCTTGGTACCCAGGGAAGATGACATTACAATTAATAATTTTTCAAAGAAAGTAGAAATGCAGTTGCAAACAAAAGTGAATAAGGTTGAAAGCATGCTTGGTTATATTAAAAATGACAGGTTGTGTAGAAATCGCCAACTGCTATCGTATTTCGGTGAAAAAACTGATGAACGTTGTAATAACTGTGATGTTTGTAATAACCAAAAGAAACTTGACTATCCCAATTTTCTTGATATAAAAAGTGACATTATTGAATTATTGGAAATGAAAGAAAGTAGTTCAAGAGACATTATCCAGGAATTACCGCAAAATGAGCTCTTGATATTAAAAACACTACAAATGTTGCTGGAGGACGGTAAAATTAATATTAATTCAAAAAATAAATATAGCCTTCAAAAATGAGAAACTTGAGAATAGTATTTATGGGTACCCCGGAATTTGCTGTCGCCACTTTAGATAAGCTGGTCCAAGAGGGCTATCAAGTTGTAGGAGTAATTACAGCACCCGACAAACCCGCAGGAAGAGGTCGAAAAATACATGAATCTTCCGTTAAACAATATGCAAAAAAAGCTGGCTTATATATAATGCAGCCAACTAATTTAAAGGATAAGGAATTTCTTGATGATTTAAGATCACTAAAGGCTAACCTTCAAATTGTGGTAGCATTTAGAATGCTACCAAAACAAGTATGGTCTATGCCCGAATATGGCACATTTAATCTCCATGCTTCCTTATTACCTGACTATAGAGGGGCCGCTCCTATAAACTGGGCAATAATTAATGGGGAAAGGCAAACAGGAGTTACTACATTTTTTATAGATGAGAAAATAGATACAGGCGAGCTTATTTTGCAAGAAGCAACTGAGATTGGACCAGATGATACTGCGGGAGATCTGCACGATAAATTAATGGCCCTCGGAGCGGGATTAGTTTTAAAGACGGTTTCCCTGATTGAAAACAACCAGGTTGTAACAAAAAAACAGCCATTGGACCGCCAATTTCGAACTGCAGATAAAATCAACAAAGAAACTTGTAAAATAGATTGGGAAGAATCTCCTGAGAAAATATACAATCATATACGAGGACTTAGCCCATTCCCAACTGCCTGGACAAATTTGAACAACGAAGACGAATTAATCACAATAAAAATATACAAAGCTAAATGGGAAAAGGAGGAGCATAATTTTAAACCCGGAACTGTTCACTTCACTAAAAAAGAGCTAAAAGTTGCCTCCCCGGGGGGGTATGTTTACCTGACAGAATTACAGCTTTCTGGTAAACGGAAAATGGCTGTTATTGATGTTTTAAATGGGCTTAAAATCAAAGAATCAGCCCATATGACCTAAAGCCCCATGAGCATTGGGCTTGGAGAATCAACCAAAAAAACCCAACTTTATCAACAAACGTTTTAAGTTATCAACAAAAACGCTGATTTACCCCAGTTTTACTTGTCTTAACCGCAAATCCGTATAAATTTGTTCAAGCTTAAAATTATTTAACAACTATTAATTTATTTAAAATTATGAACAAAACAGAATTAATTGATGCGATGGCAGCCAGTGCTGGCATCACTAAAGCAGCAGCAAAAAAGGCGTTGGAGTCTTTCTTAGGGAACGTAGAAGGATCACTTAAGAAAGGGAATAGAGTATCTCTAGTAGGTTTTGGATCTTGGTCTGTTTCTAGAAGAAATGCCAGAGAAGGAAGAAATCCTTCTACTGGAAAGACTATACAAATTGCAGCTAAAAATGTAGTTAAGTTTAAAGCAGGTTCTGATTTAAGCAGCGCTGTAAACTAATCCATCTTTTCGAAATATATGAAAGCGTCCCATAAACCGGGGCGCTTTTTTAATTTATATGGGTTTTTGTTATTTACTAGATTTATCTTATTTTTAAAAGTATTAATAGAGCTATGATAAGTTTAAAACCCAAAAAAGGGAAATTGCTGATTGCAGAACCTACGCTTACAGGAGATGTTTCTTTCAACAGATCTGTCGTTCTTTTGGCAGAGCATAATGATGAAGGATCGGTAGGATTTATTCTTAACAAGCCACTGAATTATGACATTAGTGATCTTATTGAAGATATAGATGTCCCATTCCAGGTATTCAACGGAGGACCGGTAGAACAAGACAATCTTTATTTTATTCACAAGGTACCGCACCTTATTGATAACAGTATTGAAATATCAGATGGAATATTTTGGGGTGGTGATTTTGACAAAACTGTAAAACTCATTAACCAAAAGGTGATCACGAACACAGATATACGATTTTTTCTCGGGTATTCGGGATGGTCATCCCTGCAGCTTGATCAGGAACTGGATTCAAAATCCTGGATCGTAGTAAAAAATGAATATGAGAGCAATATCATACAAAAATCTACAATAGCTTTCTGGAAAGAAAAAATGCTGGAACTCGGTGGTGATTATTTATTGTGGTCTAATGCGCCCGAAAATCCTAGTCTTAATTAAACCTGGCGGCAGCATTTAGCTTCCCCAAAAGCTCTTTAGCCACTTTATTATCATAAGTCTTCTTGCGATATTTTGTTATTGGCTGTATTCCCATAACACTGTTTGTAATAAATAATTCATCGGCCTGCTGAAGTTCAAATGGGGAAATGGATATCTCCTGGCATTCATAAGTCTCAATTTTGTTGAGAATATCTAATATTTTTTTTCTTACAATACCTTTAATACAGCCGTCTTCTAAAGGTGGCGTTTTTAAAACATTATTTTTTACAAGGAAAATATTCCCGTTAAGTGCTTCCGCTACCGACTTGGAATCATTTAACAACAAACAATTATTATAGCCATTCTCTTTTGCATAAACACTACCCACAACATTCAGGATTCTATTGGTTGTTTTAAGATTGGAAAGCATGTTTTTACTTATTGTAAAATCTTTAAATAGTTCCACTTCATAACTGTCTTCATTTAAAATATAATACGGATTTGTTAAAAGATCTGCATCAATAATATAGGATACTTCATTGCTTTCCGGTTTATAGGAGCCCCCATTATTCCTGAATACTGTAATCCTAATTCGGGCCGAATTATTTTCAACTCCTGTGGGAACTACTTTTAATATTTGTTCTTCTAAAAACTCCATGGTAAAAGACATTGGTATCTCCATTCTTAATATCCGCATGGAGGACATTAGATTTAAATAATGATCTTCCCAAAAAATAATCTTCCCGTTTACTAGCCTAAGTGTTTCAAAAAGGGCATCACCATAAAGTAAGCCTCTGTTTTTACCATTTAGATAGAGGGCATTATCATCTACTATTTGTCCATTGAAATTAACCATAAAAAAAGCCTTGATAAATCAAGGCCAAATATACTGTTAAAATTAATTTTATATTACTTGGAACCCAGTACTTGTTTAAGATCGGATACCTGGTTTTTCCATAACATTTTTGCTTCATCAATTTCATCCTCTTCTGCAAAATCAGTTATAAAAAGAGATACATCCTTCGTGATTTCATCAACAATAATCCGCATCTCAAAAAAACTATCATCCTCATTTTCCGACCATGTAAACTTTATGAATTCATCACTTTTCTTTTTTAAGAGTTTGGCCTCCTCTTCAGATCCATCCCACATGAAGTTGAATATTTCACCACGAGAATTTACATTGTCTGCAAACCATTCAGACAGTCCCGATGGCGTTGACAGATACTGGTACAACAACTGGGGAGAAGACTGTATTACAAACTCAATTTCAAATTTTATTTTATCACTCATTCCACGACATATTTATGTTGGACAATATATATATTTATATATGATAAAAAAATAAAACCGACATATTAATTTTGGTGAATGAATTTTGACGAACAAGAAATTAACCTTTATATTTGCAGCCATTTTAAAACATTCGGCGAGGTAGCTCAGGTGGTTAGAGCGCAGGATTCATAACCCTGAGGTCGGGAGTTCAAGTCTCCCTCTCGCTACTTACTAATAAAAAGAAAAAGCCAAAATTTTATTTTGGCTTTTTTTTATTTCTCTTTATTTCCAAAATTGAATGAAAATTAAATGACAAATAAAACCGGGTACTAGATTTTAATACCCTGAAACACTTATACCTTCATCCCGCCTCTTTCGTAACCCATAAATATATAATGAAATGCTAATGTGCCTGCTGTTAAGGAACATATGGAATTAATAGTCAGGGATTTTTAGACTTGAGAAATAAACTGTTCCTTTTCTGAATAAATAAAAATGTTTAACGGTAAGAACTCTTTTAAACAAATTGTTATTCGGAAATTTAACTACCATCAGACTTTTCAAAATAGTGCAGGATATTGTTTTCTATACGATGCATTATATTGGTAGAATCTGCTTTAATAAAGGTTTCCCCCGTAATCTTTTCGTAAAGTTCAATATAACGCTCAGAAACTGTAATAATGTAATCATCAGACATTTCGGGAACGGTTTGTCCTTCCAGCCCCTGAAATCCATTACTAATCAACCATTGACGAACAAATTCCTTAGATAGCTGTTTTTGACCTTCTCCCCTGCTCTGTCTTTCCTCGTAACCCTCCGCATAAAAGTAGCGGGA
>NZ_JBATKE010000184.1:0-6149 GCF_049669105.1 Eudoraea sp. | reverse complement strand
TTCAGTAGGGGCTAATTATAGAGCCTCCCAGCGGGCTAAATCAACAGCAGATTTTATATACAAACTTAAAATTGTGGAAGAAGAAGTGGATGAATCCATTTATTGGTTGGAATTATTTCAAGAGGTCTTGGACCCTAATAAAAAAGAAATTCAAATTTTGATTAAAGAAGCGAACGAACTTCTGTCGATAGTAGTGGCATCGCTTAAAACTGCCCGAAAAAACAGAACCAAACAAAACTAAATGCGTTCACTTCGTACTTCTTATCTCGTATCTCGTAATTCGTATTCCATATTGCAGAGCAAGAAATTATGCGGAAGATGATACTATTTTAAAAATAGATAATGAAGGTATACACTTGAGTTTAATGGATTTTTAGTATGACAAGAGCGTGAAGCTCGCACCAACGGGGATATACTTGATTATTAAATAAAATCTTCCATAACTTCCAGCCATGATGGAATTTCTATGGGAGAAGATTTCAGATAGATAAAAAGGGTTTCAATCGCCAAGGTATAAAATAAGAGGCTAAAATTAATCTCCATCGCATTGAACAAGCTAAAGTAAACGTCATAAACCGCGGAGGTAATTCCGAACACTTTGAACGCTTTGGTTACTATAAGGATTGACAGATGGTTCATTGGTCTAATTTTCTTTGATTGTTGTCTTTAAGCTATAGACGCAGGAAAAATCATTTTGTTACAGTACTATGTATAAAAAGGTACTATTTAATAAATATTTAACATAATTTAATATTCACTATTGGTTGGCGGGTTTGCTAGCGGCAAATGCGTAGCATTCACGAATACTTTATAAAACAATAGAAATCACATGGGTAATTTTACATAACGACAAATTATGGGACACGCAATAATGAATTTCTGTATCCCCTAAAAGAAAATGGTGGTTTTTCCCTTAAAGTTGAGATACCTCAACCCGATTTAAACCTTTCTCTCATTATTAAAGGGAGGGGTGCTTTAGAAATCGACTTTTCTTAGAAGGGGGTATGTCCTATATTAGCATGTAACCTTCTTTGTAGGCTTTTCTCATTAATATTAAAGCATAATAAGGTATACTACTGTTGTGGTATTGGTCGGTATTTCATAACATAGTATGGAGTAGGAGATAGGCGGCTACTAATTATATTCTTATTGTTAACCTTTCGTTATTTGCTTGACTAATTAATTTCTAATTCTTTTTCTATCTGTTTTATTAGTTCCAAAACATCATTTCTAACTCCATTATGAGTTGCTCCAAGAATTGTAGCCCAAGTCTCTATATCTTTTATGATTCCACGCAATTCTAAATCTTTTTTAAGCAAGTCGTAATTTCTGATATTCCTAAAAAAGCCAAATTGCAATAAGATCTTAACACTCCCTTTTATAACTATTTCATTAGGTAAACTATCCTTTGATAAAGTTCTCGTTCCATAATATGGTGTAATTTTATTTTCTAACGAATTATTATAATCAATTCGCTCTTTTTCATAAGTTTTTAAATATTTATATCTGTCTTCATATAAATCGGTTATTCCTTTTCTAATGGAATCATTTTGGATAATATCTAAACCTTTAGATTGTAATAAATTATATCCATTTGATTTATTACTAAAATGCGGATAAGTTTTCAAATAGTAGAAAAAAAAGCCTACAGAATCATTATAGGCGCTATTGCTTTCGAGTATTTTTAATATGGATTTACATGAAGTAGCCTTATTTTGAAGATTCGCTATATTACTTTCAAAATCTTCTAAATCGAATTTAAGGTTATCTCTAATCTCATTAAGGATTATTTTTTCACTTTTTCTTTCTTTATTAAGTTCATTCCAATTATTAATTGAAAGCGCAATCAATATCCCAATTACCACAAGTACGATCTCCCCAACGGCATACCTCATGTATTTCAAAGGCTTGTTATCGTCTGCAAGTTTTTTGCGGATTTTTCTGAAGAAACCGATCATAGGAAGTGGTTGGTTGTTCTTCCCAAGATACAGAATAAATCAAAGCAGCTTTAAATTAGCCATAAACGGGTAGGCAATAGCATACTAGACTGAATAGAATAACAGAAATTTTGGTGTTTGGAACTAGTCACGAGCGTGATGCCTGTCTGCCGACAAGCTAAGCTTGTGCCAGCTGGGGGGTTGACATTTCGTCATTTATTTAGTTCAGCATTTTCTTCATCAGTTAATAGCCTGGAGTGTATAATAAATCGTACACCAAGTGGAATTTCAAGAGAAAAACTTGAACCTCTTCCTGCTGTTATATCAACAGTTAAATGGGTGTGCTTCCAATATTCAAATTGGTCCTGGTTCATATAATAATTTACTCCGTCTAATTGCCCAAGTAATATATCACTATCGTCCAAATACATATCTCCTTCTTCAAAAATCATTGGTGCTGAACCATCACAGCAACCTCCACTTTGGTGAAATATTAAATCTCCGTGCTTTTCCCTGAGTTGATTTAAGACTTCTATTGCTTTATCTGTTATTGCTACCCTTTTATATTCCATAATTAGGATTCAGTGAAAAAGGCTGACTGAAATTTCAGCCAGCCCTGTTAGTATTAATTATCTTCTAAAAGAAGCCTAATTTATTCTTATCGTAGGAAATTAACATATTTTTAGTTTGACGATAATGGTTCATCATCATTAAATGATTTTCACGTCCAAATCCTGATTTTTTATAGCCACCAAATGGTGCGTGAGCAGGATATGCGTGATAACAATTCACCCAAACTCTACCTGCTTTTATTGCTCTTGGTATTTGATATAATTGATGGGCATCTCTTGTCCAAACTCCTGCTCCTAATCCGTAAAGGGTATCATTCGCAATTTCTAAAGCCTCTGCTTCATCTTTAAATTTAGTTACAGAAAGTACCGGTCCAAAAATTTCTTCTTGGAATATGCGCATTTTATTATGTCCTTCTAATATTGTTGGTTGTATATAAAATCCGTTAGCGAATTCGCCATCTAATTTACAAGCTTCTCCACCAGTAAGCACTTTTGCTCCTTCTTCTTTACCTATTTTAATATAAGAAAGAATTTTTTCGTACTGGTCGTTTGATGCTTGAGCGCCTACCATTGTATTGCTGTCGTAAGGATTGGCCTGGACAATAGCTTTTGTTCTTGCAACAACTCTTTTCATAAAGGCATCATAAATCTCTTCTTGTACTAATAATCTTGATGGACAAGTACAAACCTCTCCTTGATTAAAAGCAAATAGAACTGCACCTTCAATTGCCTTATCCAAAAACGCATCATCTTCATCCATTACAGAACTAAAGAATATATTTGGTGATTTACCACCTAATTCCATGGTTACAGGATTTAAGTTTTTTGATGCGTATTGCATAATTAATTGACCCGTGGTAGTTTCTCCTGTAAAAGCTACTTTAGCAACACCTGAATGTGATGCTAATGGTTTTCCTGCTTCTGGTCCAAATCCTTGAATAATATTGATTACTCCAGGTGGAAATACTTCCGCAATTTTTTCTAATAATAAAGTTGCAGTTGATGGTGTTTGTTCTGCGGGTTTTAATATGACACAATTTCCTGCTGCCAATGCCGGGGGTAATTTCCAAGACAACATTAAAAGAGGAAAATTCCAAGGAATAATCTGAGCAACCACACCAAGTGGTTCTTTAATATTCATTGAAAGTGTATTAGCATCTAATTCAGTTGCCGTGCCTTCTTCTGCTCTGATAACTGCTGCAAAATATCGCCAATGATCTACGCTTAAAGGAATATCTGCATTTAGAGTTTCTCTAATTGGTTTCCCATTATCACAAGTTTCAACCAATGCAAATTCTTCTAAATTTGCTTCAATAATGTCTGCTACCTTATTAAGCATTCCTGCTCTTTCTGCTGCGGAAGTATTTCCCCAGGCATCTTTAGCTGCATTGGCCGCTGCCACTGCATTATCTACGTCTTCTTTTTGAGAACGTGGATATTTTGCAATAAGTGAATTGTCAATTGGGGAGGTATTCTCAAAATACTGTCCTCCAACTGGTGCTACGAATTTTCCATTGATGAAATTTTCGTACTTGTCTTTAAATTTTGGTTTTGAATATCCCATTTTTTTATTGATTTAAATGAACAAATCCCTACTCTTTCAAAGATTTTCGGTTTCCTCTGTCTTTTTCTTAATGAATGCCAACAATTGGATATAGTTATTGATGAACTCCCACTTCTCTACACTAAGATAATATATCTTAATGACACCCTAGATGATCAGTGCAAACAAGTTATGTAGTTGATTATATTTTATATATGCACATTTGTTTTAAAGACACCTTTTTTTTAAATCAGGAGCAGGTCTGTATGCGTAATATTGTAAAACTTCTTCCAAAGCCATTTTAAGTGCTTTGTTTACCGGTAAAATTATGTTTCCTAAGTGAAAATCTATTTGATTTAATTGCATATAATACTCTGTAAATACAGGTACATGCAATCCTTTTGTAATTGCTTCGGCAGCGGAATTATAGTTCCTGGTCTGACCTTCTTTGATAATTTTACATGTAGCCAATCTCAAACTTCCATATTTATCAGTATTGGCCGCAAAACCAAACAACCGACAAATTAAACCCCGGTATTTGTAATTGCTACAACGACCCTGATCAATAATAGATAAGGGTTTGTAGATTAAACAAGTTGAACTATGGGTTTCCTTAAGTATAATGAGTGTTTTTTCAGCTTCCCCATTTAAAAACAAATGAAAGGCCCAGGGTAAAAATTCTAAAGGAGAAGCTTCTACATCTGGGTAGGTACAACATTTCCCACAACCAGAAACACAACTAATCCCCGATGACTGTTCAAATTGAGCGCTTTCTTGTTCTAATTGATAAAAAAGGCTTTCTACCAATTGCACTCTTCGCTCTATCGACATTATTTTTTACCGAAGGTAGACTTAATAAGGCTAGGTAGTTTAATTTATTTCCAAAAAGAAATTAAGATGGTTTTAATGGCTATAAGAAAATTTGATTTGGAAAATATCAACCTGTTTCAGAGCGTGACAATTTTTTATTGTTTGTATGATAAAACAATTCCATAATCAAAAGATAAGCTCTTTTTATATTTTTCTATAATTGAAGTTTCTTTTTTCGAATTTACCTGTAATTATTTCCAACAATGATGTTTTTGATGAACTACTACTTATGTAAACCAAGATAGTTTATTAAGTTTTTACGGAACAATTATCAAGCAAAACATTCGAGCCGGCGATAGGTACTCTAAAGATATGCCAGATGTTATAAGTATATGGTATTTATAGGTTGCCGTTTTTGGAACTATTCTCTTTCAAATTACGATGAACTTCATATGTGCTATAACTCCTGATCTCACTACTATCCAGGCAATTAAATATACCACGCGATTTAACCGGTTATTAATAATTTTCTACTTCCTTTTCAGAATATACGTCACTGGTTTCTTGTAATTCAGAAATGATTTTTTTGTCTTTTTTTAATGTAGATTTAAGAGCAATAATTATTGGTGTTAGAACAAAAATTGCAATTATAACACCAATAGAGAATAAAGAAAATATTAATAAAGCTAATGATGTTTTAATGTTCCAAAATAATAGCGTAATACTTACTTCACTGGTGTTTTGAAGTGTGAATATAACAACAAAAATAAGTGTGATTATTGTTAATCCTAAATTAGTTGTCTGTTTCATTTTTTATAGTTTTTTTAATTAACGTACTCTACTAAAATTCCTTCAAAAATACTCCTTGCTTTAGAGTTTATAAATGACCTTAATCATATGTATTATTTAATCAATCTTAACAATGGAACTTTATATTGGCTACAACAATTGGATATATTTAATAACCATATGCACACATTAGATAGCGAAAAAGAAGTCGCTTTTGCTGGCGGGGGTGCCTATCTCCAACTTGGGGAAATATCACTTTCTCAAAACGGGGGCTTGTTTAAAGATGATAAGGAAATTATTCAAAAAAGCCGGATACCAACTACTATGCTTTTACATGAATAATAGGTCAAAACAATTTAAGTGGGAAAGGATGTTCTAAAAGAAGTAGGAATTTATATATTTAGAAATAACAAATACAAGGCTAATATGAAATATTTTACTTTAATGATTCTCATCTCTTTCCAGTTTGTAAGCTGTTTACAAGAACAGGAAAAGACA
>NZ_JBATKE010000183.1:0-11446 GCF_049669105.1 Eudoraea sp. | reverse complement strand
GTTTCAAACTGTTTCAGGATCTTTAACTCAGGCATTAGAGGTCAGGTCTGGCGAAACCTTACTTATCAGAGGTGGAACATCTTCTATAGGAATGCTCTCATGCCAATTGGCAAAGCATTTGGGGTTGACCGTTATATCTACCACCAGGAACAAGTCGAAGAAGGAGTTCTTAATAGAAAATGGGGCGGATCATGTCCTTATTGATAATGGAACAGTTGCAGAGGAACTTAAAGAATTGTTCCCTGATGGTGTAAACAAGGTGTTGGAATTAATTGGCATAAAAACTTTGAAGGATTCTTTAAAGTGTATAAAACGAAGGGGGATAGTATGCATGACAGGAATACTTGGTGGCGAATGGACGCTTAAGGAATTCACGCCCATGGGTGACATCCCTTCTTTGGGAAGATTGACAGTATACATGGGAGACGCGGCTAATTTAAAGAAAGACTTATTACAAGATTTTATTGATGCAGTTACGGATGGGGAGATTACCCTTAATCTAGACAAGGTTTTCCGTCTCGACCAAATCGTTGAAGCTCATAGGTATATGGAAAGTAATTTAGCAAAGGGAAAAATAGTGGTTGAAATATAGGTCCGCAAGTTCAACCATATAGTAATAAAGAAGTTAAGTCCTATGCTTTAAATTTGGGAACGCAGTACCGGGTTATTTACACAAAACAAAAGTCCTTCATCGAAAATTGGAAGTTTTTTATTAGCTGTCAATCCATCCCAAACCAGGACTTTCAGAGGGATAGAGTATACCATTTTTCATTTCGAAAATACCTTTGAACGGATCGTTTTCCATATCCAAATGCCCATCAAGATCTGCATACTGGATATTGGGGCGTGATAAAGCAAAATGAAGGCCGGCCGATATTCCTAAACTACATTCATCTATACAACCAACCATAACTTCCAGATTAGCTGATTTTGCGACTGAATTAATATGCTTTGCCTCGGAAATACCTCCCACTTTCATCAATTTAATATTAATCATATCAATGCGCTCATTCTGAGCAAGCCGAAAAGCATCGGCCAGAGTTTTTATACTCTCATCGGCCATTACAGGTATATGCACCTGATCTGTTACCTTACCCAATTTCTTTTCACGTTCAACTTTTGTGGGTTGTTCAAATATCTGGATCCCAATTTTTTTAGTTGCTTCCACAAAGGCAACAGATTCTGCAACATTATAGCCCTGATTACCATCAAACCGTAGTATGAGTTGGGGGTATTTTTCATGCACCCGCATCATTTTTTCAATATCTTCCTGCAAATTATGTCCTCCTTTTATTTTAAGAATGGTAAAACCCTGCTTTACAAATTCAGAGGCTCGTTGTAGGGTATCCTCCAGTGGTAATATTCCAATTGTAATGCTGGTGGAAATGCAATTCCGATATCCCCCAAGAAATTGATACAAAGGCACCTCTGCTTTTTTTGCTATAAGGTCGTGCAGGGCAATATCGACCATAGCCAGAGCAGATGATTTCTTCCCGAGCAATTCCTTTAGTTCTGCCAAAATCTTATTATAGGTAAATGGATTTTTACCTTTTAAATAAGGAATAATAATATCTTTTATAGCTTGTTCAACCTGCTCCGGACTCTCCCCTGTTACAGTGACATCCGGTGCTGAACAACCATAAGCTGTCCATTTACCTTCTGTCTCCAGCTTTAGAATAAAGTTTGTCGTTTCTTCAATGGTCTCATAAGCAATGGTATAGGGCTCCACAAGTTTTAAATGAAGTCGCTCATAAGATATCTTTGTGATTTTCATTAATACCGCTTTTGATATAAATCTTTTAAAGGGGCATTTTTAATAGATTCAACAAACCTAATCATATGCAGGATCATCAGTTCCCACATTTTTTTACCTTTTTCAGCAGTAGCCTTGGTAGCATCTCCCATAATTCCGCTTTCTGATATTTTATGGGTATGTACATACCAGTTGACGCTGGATTCGCTGTCATAGTCCAGGTATCTATTGTCAAACATCATTGTCTCATTAACAGCCTTGTCCATTTGAACCAATTCCGGACGAAGTGCAAGGGTGGTACTGGTTTCAATTTCACCGGCATGAATATCATTAGGAGTATCAATTAATTTATAAAGGAGGGCATCACTGGTTTCCCCGGTGTCTACACAAACAAAAATATTAGTATCCCTGGTGATCATCTGCGCCGCATAGCTCAGCGTAGGCGCATTATCTCCATGCCCATTGAGAATTATCAGCTTTTTTATCCCATTCTTGGCAAGGCTCATTCCCAGATCATACACAAATTTAGAAAGCGCATCATTTGTAACACTAAGCGTGCCTTTAAAATCATCGTGATGAAATGACACCCCGAAAGGAATTGTAGGCAACACTAATGGCTTTGGGTCTTCACAGCCTTCAGCTACCTTGTAAGCAAGGTATTTGGCATCATAATAATCCACATCCACCGGCAGGTGAGGTCCATGCTGCTCTACGGCTCCGCATGGCAGAATGGCGGTATCTACCGTTTTAAGGTATGCTTCTATTTCCGGCCAGGTCATTTGCTCCCAAAGGAAACCTGTTTTTTTAGTTGTTGTTTTCATTTTCTTTAGTTAAAAAATAAGGAATATTAAGTTGCTCCTCATCAAATACGAAGGTATGCCATTTTCGATCTTTTAATCGTACCGCTCCCTCCGAATATTGTGCGAAAATACGGAACAGTGGTTCTCTGATGTATTTGGGTATATCTTCCAAATGACTTCGTTCCCTGTCAAAGCGGAGTTGTACAATTTCAGGATGTTCCTTCGCCAGTTTAAGGGTATGTTCGTTCTCATCGATGAGTTTCTTATTCAGCAATATATGGAATAGTTGTGCCGCATCGGACCCAAGCTGTTTAATACTCTGTTTTGTGAGGGCATCCAGTCCTTTTTCTATTTGTTCATCTGAATAGCCACACCTTTTTGGATCCTCATCCAATGCCTTTAACATACCTACAATTCGCCTGCATTTTTCACAATTCCCACAGGGCAGCATTCGTCCATCGTGCTCGTGTGCAGCATGACAGGACACCTGCTGTTTTTGCAGTTCAGGGTATCGTTTTACCAACACCTTTAATATCAGGAGTTCCCCCAGGCTTCGCAAAATAGAATATTGATAAATATTCCACCCTTTTTTATGATAGTATCGGCTCAGGGCATTATCGAAATAAGCGCTCTGGTCATATAGGCCCTTATAATGTGTTATCCCGTTGTGGTTGCCTTTTAAAGTAGTATCGTATTCATTCCCTATCAGAATATTTCCAATATTTCGATTACGTGCAACAGGCAATACCCCGAAAAGAAATACAGCCACTGTCCATAATCTTATAGGATAGATGTCAGCCCTAATATTCTGAAAGTTTTCTTTAATAAAAGGCATCTGCCGTACCATCCAATTAAAGATACGATCACTGTTACACCAGGGTTTGACCGTATTGGGTTCCGTTTTTTGAAAGTATTTAAAGGCATTGACAGCTGTAAACCAATGCCGTCCGGATTCATTGATAAAGATCGGGTGTGCTTCTCCAATTTCTTTAATCAACCCATACGTCAGCAAACTGTCTTTACCTCCACTACTTAAAATAGCGTACTGTGATTTGTCTGTTTCCGACATTTCCTTTTTGAGTACCAAATGATAAAATTGGGTATTCGTGAAATTTAATTTCGCTGCCGTATAACGATCCATTTTTTTTGCGGTAATTGCATCAAATGGTGGTTTTAAAAATTCATTTTTGGTCAGGAATTTATTGACCAATATTTCCCTGGAAGTGTTTTCCAGCATATCGAGGAGAAATCGTTTATCAGTCTGATCAAAAAGACCATCAAACTCAATGCTTTCAAAAAAAAGTCCGTAATTTAAAGCTACCTGGACCACCATAAGTGATGCCAGGTTGACTTCATCCGGATTTTTTCGGTCAAAATAGGTATTATCGTAGGAATAGATCAGCTCATTTTTCTCTTCACTCCCGTCATTTTTCACAATCGTATAAACCGCTTTTACGCGTTTGGGCTCAACGATTAAATTATGTACCTTAAGTAAGGGAAAAACAACAAGTGATCTAATGTCCATTATTTAATTTTCGCCTTCAATAAATCAATTAGCTCTTCAGCCCCGAAGGCTAATACATCAAAAGCAGGTAAGCCGGTTTCTTTCGTTATTGCCTCACAGGCAGGTAAAATCTCATCTTCGGTCATTAATTCATGGTTAACGGTAACCGCCAGCACCTCTTTTCCTGATATAACTTCTATGGCATTGATCTGTTCTTTTAAAGAATGAAGTTTATATCCGGGAAATCCGTCATACTCTAGTCTTTTTGGAGCGTGCTGTAAAATGACATAGTCGGGTCTTCCGGCCGCAAGAATTTCAAATCCTCCTGGATAGGCTGGATTCATGAGGCTTCCCTGACCCTCAATTATGACCACATCAGGGTTTTCATTTTTCCATGCACTTACTATTGCGTGTTCTATTTCACCTGAAACAAAATCATTAATACAACTGTCCAGAATCATACTGTATTTAGCACCCTGCATCCAACCGGTCTGGCCTGTACCTATCATTTCTGCTTTCAGCCCTGCATCTCGGAATCCATGAACCAGGATCCAGGCGGTTGTACGTTTTCCCAATGCAGAATCTGTTCCCAGGACGGCCAGTTTCAGGCAATCTACTTTTTCTATTTCACCAGTAAAAAAATGAAGTTTATCTCTTTCAGGCGTCATTCGCACATCCCTGATTTTACATCCACATTCATCAGCTAACCTTGCAATTGCTTTATCCTTAGATAAAAAATCATGCAGACCACTATCCACATTCCACCCCATTTCCAGAGCTTCTTTTACCGAAGATTTCGCCAAAGGTGTTAATCGGCCTCCATCTGGCGCGAGCCCTATAACAAAATATTTGGGCAAGTTTTTTGTTTCTGTCAGAGCCTTGGTGGCAGCAGCAACCGATCTAAATATGGGTATTTTATAGGTCTTGCCGTCCAAAACCTCACCTGCATCTTTCCCTGCGTATTTACTATCAATAACTCCCACAACTTCATAACGCTCTGTAAATCGAACCAATCCATGGGCTGTTTTTCCGTTTGGAGTATTGAATGCACCCTCACAATATACCAAGGCTTTTCCGTCTATACTTTTTTTCATTGTCTAAATTTTAATACTTAGTACCTGGCTGTTAAAACAGCCACAAACCGGTCGGGTTCAAAATCCAGTTTTGCATCAAGTTCTAATAATGCAATAAGGCCGGCTGTAGCTGCAGGCAGAATTCTTAGCCCCTCCTTTTTAAGCAAAAGTGAACTCATATCCTTCAACTTTTTATCGCTTATATTAAATGCGTCACCCTTGGATTCCCTTATGGCGTACAGTGCTTCGTCTCCGTCAAAACTGTGCCAGTTAATAAGAGGTTCATTGTATTGTGTTTCCTTAATAACTTCCGGACTCAAATCTTTACAAACATCTAAGCCTAGTTTAAATGACTGCACTATTGGATTCTTTCTGCTTGATGAAGCAGCTATCATCTTTGGAATTCTCGAGGTTTTTCCTCTTTTATACAAACTCACAAAACCGCGGTAAATTCCGGCAAATAGCGTTCCGTTAGATACTGGAGCCGCACAATATTTAGGGGCGTCCCCAAGGTCTTCCACAATTTCGTTGGCAATTTTGGAATAGGCGGAAATTTGCAAGGGAGTGTTGGCTCCCCCTGGATTCGCATCATACCACTCGTTTTGCCTGGCCAGTTCACTGCTCTTAATAACTACTTCCTCATAGCTGGCAGGGAGCCGAATAATTTCTGCATTCAATATTTCCATTTCCTTAATGCGTTCTGTATGATATGCTTCAGGAATAAATATTTTACACTTAATTCCGGCTAAATTGGCCGCCAGAGCCATTGCTACTCCGTAGTTGCCACAAGTTGCCAGGGAAACTACATCGAACTCCCTGCGCAATGCATCATAAATCTGGGCAAAAGCTATACGGTCCTTTTGGGTTCCGGTGGGATTGTCACCTTCATATTTTGTATACAGTTGACGAATATTAAACTCCCGTTCCAACGTCTTGGCTCTGTACAGCCCTGTATCCCCAACTTCAATATTGGTGATATCCTCATAACTTTCCAACCTGTCTATCAGAGTATTCTCCTTGTTCCGTACATATAAACTTAAGTTACTGGTCTCCGTAGAGACTTTGTTTTCAGCGGTTTTAACCCCATCTTTCAGATCCATTTTAAAACACTTCTATTTTGAATAAATGTAAACTAAATATATGTTCTTCGGTGATCAAAAAACAGATTAAATTACATATAATTCCAACCTCTAAATTGGAGAAAGGATTCTTGTTTCGGTGAAATTTGCTATTTAAAACATGATTAGATACCCGTTTTCAATCAACAAACCACCTAATAGCATTAGGGAAACGCTTGTAGGACAATCCTAAATAAGCTACATTGTAATACCATAAAATCAGGAAATGCAAAAAGCAACTTCATCAAGAGCAGCCAATAAAACAGGATTAGCCCCTGGTACTATCGTTTATGTTGGGAATAAAGCCAAAAAAGAATTGTTTATAGATGTCTTTGATTATAACAAGGATTATCTGGACGAAAAGCAACTTAAAGATATTGAAGAAGCCTTTACCTATGAAAATAAGGAGACCATAACATGGATAAATGTCAACGGGCTTAATCACGTTAATGAAATTGAAAAATTGGGGAAAGATTTTGAGCTGCATCCGCTAATCATAGAAGATATTGCCAATACCAAGCAAAGGCCCAAACTGGAGGAACATGAAGAATATATTTTCGTAGTGTTAAAAATGCTTTATTTTGATCAGGAACAGAATCTAAAATTTGAAAATATAAGTTTCATTCAGGGTTCCAATTATGTATTGTCTTTTCAGGAAGCGGATGGTGATGTTTTTGATTCGGTCAGGGAGCGATTGCGGAACAGCAAAGGCAGGGTTAGGAGCCAGGGTGCAGACTACCTGCTTTATGTACTCATGGATGCCATAGTGGATAATTATTTTAATCTCATGGAGGTGATGGGTGAAAAAATAGAAGAATTGGAGGAAAATTTATTTGAAGAAAAATCAAATAATGATCTTATTCAGGAAATTCACAACCTAAAAAGGGAAATACTAAGAATACGCCGCGCTGTTTATCCACTTAGAGAAGTGGTAAACCGCATGGATAAAGTTGAGACCTCACTTGTTACTGAAAAAACACAATTGTACTTAAGAGATTTGTATGACCACGTTATTCAGGTCTCGGAAAGTATAGATATTCAGCGGGAATTGATCTGGAGTTTGATGGATATGTACATGACGACTATCAGCAACCGGATGAATGAAGTAATGAAAGTGCTAACCATTATGGCTACCATCTTTATCCCCCTTACCTTTATAGCCGGAGTGTATGGAATGAATTTCGAAAACATTCCAGAGCTTAAATTTCAATACGGGTATTTTGTGCTCTGGGGCGTAATGGTTGTGGTATTTTTAGGTATGCTCTACTACTTTAAACGCAGAGAGTGGCTTTAAAATGCAGCTACTAATCCAATAAATTATTCAATCAATAGAGTGCCATTAACTTATCATTCTTTTTCTTCTTTTTGGCAGATTTTTTTCTTTTTACATAGTATTTCCCCTCCTTTTTGGAAAATAATTCAATACTTACCCCAACAGTAACACCACCTAAGACAGTTGCCGTTAAATCGCCATTATCCCAATTCCCCCCATTACCTTTATCTATGGCCTCCTTGGTTAAGCCCGCCATTAGGCTGGCTGCCACAGAGCCGGTAACCGTCCAGAAACGATTTCTTTTACTTATTTTTGAAGCTATTAACGCACCGGCTGCCCCTGAAAATGCACCGGCAGCAAAATGAAGGGCCTTGTCTTCCTCTATCTGACTTCTCATTGAAAACTGAATAAAAAGAAGCATCACTAAAATACTGGTGATAGGTGATCTCATCAACCTAAAATAAGAATATATTACGAAAAAGAGTATCTCCCGTTTAAATTAAAGGACATATGAATATAATTAATCGATTATTTGTATTAATATTTTGTGTTACATCTCCTTTAGATGCTTACTTTTCCCTACATTTATTGGTCTAAATTTTAGAGCACTATGAAGATAAATTCCATAATCCTTTTGGCCTTAATTGTTATAGGCTGTAAGGATAATAGCACCAAAGATCAACCTCAGAAAATAGAAAAAAGGTTTTCATATTCCAACACTGTAAATCCCGATGATTTTTACGCTGTTGTTGGGGGCGATAGCATTAGCCTCTATACATTGACCAACAAAAACGGGCTTAGAGCAGATTTTACTAATTATGGACAACGGTTAATTTCTTTACATGTACCCGATAAAAATGGAGCAATGGGCGATGTTGTTCTGGGGCTTTCCACACTGGATGGCTATTTGAATGGTCCTAAAAATAACTTTGGAGCTGTAATAGGCCGGTATGGAAACCGTATTGCAAAGGGTGAATTTTCTATTAAAAACACAAAATATAAACTGGCGAAAAATAATGGTGAAAACCATTTGCACGGCGGTAATATTGGTTTTGATGCAGTCATCTGGAAAGCCAGGCAAACCGCAGCCAACCAAATTGAATTTATCCGCGTTTCACCTCATATGGAGGAAGGTTATCCAGGTAACCTGGATGTCAAGGTTACCTATACTCTTTCCGATGATAATGAATTAAAAATCAGCTATGAGGCTACTACAGATAAAACCACGATTATTAATCTAACCAACCATTCCTATTTTAACCTTAAAGGTGAAGGCAATGGGGATGTTAATGATCATATAATGATGATCAACGCCTCTGCATATACCCCGGTGGATAACGGACTTATCCCTATTGGCACCATTGAGAGTGTTGATGACACACCCTTTGATTTTACCACGCCGAAAACAATTCGCAGAGACCTGGATAGTAATCATGCACAGATGGTTATAGGAGGCGGCTATGATCATAATTTTGTGCTGAACCAATCTCCTAAAAATAGTGAAGGGCTTGTTTTGGCAGCACGGGTATCCGAGCCTACAAGTGGCAGAGTAATGGAAGTGTACACTTCCGAACCTGGTGTCCAGTTATACGGCGGCAACTTTTTAAATGGGAGCAGTATTGGTAAAAGTGGAAACCCTTATATGAAAAGAAACGCTTTTTGCTTGGAAACACAACATTTTCCAGATTCTCCAAACCAGCCAAACTTCCCGAGCACCTTATTAGAACCGGGAGATAAATACAAATCCACAACTGTTTATAAATTCGATGTATTAAAATAAATAATTTTATATTTTACAACTAATCCCTGATAATTATGCAAGTACAATGGAAGGGCGTTATGCCCGCTGTAACTACCAAATTCACAGAGGCCGATACCCTGGATTTAAAGATGTTTGAGGTAAATATAAATGCTCAGGTCCAGGCGGGTGTTAGCGGAATTATACTGGGAGGCACCCTGGGCGAAGCCAGTACACTTTCAGATGATGAGAAGAGGATCCTTATTGAGACCACTGTTGGCATTGTAGATGGGAAAATTCCTGTTATCATAAACATTGCAGAACAATCCACCAAAGGAGCTATTATGGCTGCAAATAATGCATTAAAGTATGGTGCAAGCGGACTTATGATGCTACCGCCAATGCGCTATAAAGCAAATGATTTTGAAACGGTTACCTATTTTAAGGCTATTGCCCAAAGCACTGACCTTCCAATCATGATCTATAATAATCCGGTTGATTATGGAATTGAAGTTACCCTGGATATGTTTGAAGAAATGTTGCAATGCAACAACATACAGGCGGTAAAAGAATCTACCCGTGATATTTCCAATATCACCCGGATAAAAAACCGATTTGGAGATCGGTTAAAAGTACTTACGGGGGTAGATACCCTCGGACTTGAAAGTATATTAATGGGGGCCGATGGCTGGGTAGCCGGCCTCGTCTGTGCCTTTCCACAGGAAACCGTTGCTATTTACGAACTGGCAAAAGCCGGCAGAACTGCCGAGGCTTTGGAAATCTATCGCTGGTTTTTACCGCTATTGGAATTGGATATAAGCCCGCAACTGGTACAGAATATTAAATTGGCTGAAGTTGCCACAGGAATAGGCACAGAAAATGTGAGGGCACCCAGACTCGCGCTACAGGGAGACGAACGCCAAAGGGTTTTAAAAATTATAGAAGAAGGAATGCGTACCAGGCCCTCATTACCAGATTATAAAGCCTTGAAAAAATCAACTTATCATACGGCATAACGAAGAAAAATATGATCACAGGAAAAAATTATATCGGAAATAAACTCTCTGCCAATGGCAGCAATACCTATAAAACTTTTAACCCCAAATTAAATCTGGAGAACAAATGGATTTTTTATGAAGCCACGGAAGAGGAGCTGAATGAAGCTGCAAAATTGGCCTCAGAGGCTTTTGAAAGTTATAAGAATTTCACAGCTGAACGTAAGGCCGGCTTTTTAAGAGTTATTGCGGATGAGATCGAAGCTCTGGGTGATTTGCTTATTGAAACCTATTGTTTGGAAAGCGGTCTCCCCGAAGGCAGGGCAAAAGGGGAACGCGGGC
Source organism: Eudoraea sp. (assembly GCF_049669105.1). Lineage (NCBI taxonomy): Bacteria > Pseudomonadati > Bacteroidota > Flavobacteriia > Flavobacteriales > Flavobacteriaceae > Eudoraea > Eudoraea sp. The sequence goes on along the minus strand of NZ_JBATKE010000183.1, from coordinate 850 downwards.
GCACGGTCGGTCAGTTAAGAACCTTTGCCAACACTTTGGAAGATGGTTCCTGGGTAGAGGCCAGTATTGATACTGCGCTGCCAGACAGGACTCCTGTACCAAAACCCGATATAAGAAAGATGCTTTTCCCTATGGGGCCTGTTGCTGTATTTGGTTCCAGTAATTTTCCGCTAGCCTATTCCACTGCGGGTGGGGATACTGCCAGTGCACTTGCAGCCGGTTGTCCGGTTATTGTAAAGAGTCATCCCATGCATGCTGGAACAGGGGAACTGGTAGCCTCAGCCATTCAAAAAGCAGCAAAAAAAACAGATATGCCCAATGGAGTCTTTTCTAACCTGAATAGTAGTGGAATTGAAGTGGGTCAGCAACTTGTTAAACACCCAGTGATAAAGGCAGTTGGATTTACGGGTAGTATCAGGGGTGGAACAGCCTTGCAAAAATTGGCCAATGAGCGTCCGGAACCTATTCCTGTTTTCGCAGAAATGGGCAGTATTAATCCCGTGGTGGTATTGCCTTCTGCCCTTCAAGAAAAGGCAAGTTCTTGGGCTGAACAATACGCCGGATCTATTATGTTGGGTGCTGGGCAGTTCTGTACCAATCCCGGACTTATTTTAGGCCTGAAAAGTGAAGCCCTGGATACTTTTATCAGTTCCCTGGGGAAAGAAATTGCGAAGCTGGAACCTAGTTGTATGTTGCATCCCAACATTTATGGCAATTACGAAAGAGGCAAACAAACAGCTGCTGCCCAGTCCGGTACCAGCCCAATAGCAAAATTTGTAACAGAACCACAACCCTATTTTGCCCAACAACTTGTGCTTACAACCGAAGGGAAAAATTTTCTGGAGAACCC
>NZ_JBATKE010000182.1:0-7933 GCF_049669105.1 Eudoraea sp. | reverse complement strand
CTATAATTTAATGTTTCTCTTATGGCAATGACAAACACAGTTACAGTTAAAATAAAGGCGTAATATTGTTGCGCCATGAAAAAATGATCAAGAAATTCCCAGCCTAAAAGATCCAATAAAGAATTACCGGAAAACAGTAACAGCAAGATATTTATCAGAGTAATTCCTATAATGCTGAACGCAAGGAAATAATGAATTTTCAGGTATAATATATAGGAGGAGGATTTCCCAACTTTCTCCAGAACAAAATGTAGAAATAAAACAGGGAAAAGCAATTTTACTTCGGGCAGGGTGAAGAAACCTTCAAGTGAATAGCCCCATAATTCACTCATGGGTAACAGATCCGTCAAAGCCCCAAACACAAAAGAAAGTAAAAAGAATCCCAATAATTTGTTCGCAAAACTACCGTATTTCTTAGAGGCAATAAAAATCACCCCTAACAAAAGACCTTGAATAAGCGCAGCCCAGATTACTATGGTGATGAATGATTCCATTCTAATTCCTGTTCATATATGCCAATTAAATATTCAAAGAAAATGAATTTTATGAATTATCACATTTTAATTGTCTATACTGTATATAATTCACCCTTGCTTTCTGGCTTCATTAAAAACCACTATTTTTAGGTTATAGCTTGACTAGTTAAAAATACTCACAGAGTATAAGTCGCGCAAATAATATACGAACCCTTAGCCGTCTTTATGACCAACCAACAAAACAATGATCAAATTCTTTAGAGGACGGAGCGTTAAGAGGGCAGAATGAAATAATCTTTGAGATAGAAAACAACTAAGGTTAACAACATGTATAGCTTATTTCGGCTGAATTCCTAATCAGATTTCATTGCAATTTGGCTACCTTTCGGTTGCGGCGGAAAAATCCCTTAACAAGAATTAGAGCAATCATAGACAGCAAAACATAAAATAGACGATTTGGAAAAACACTATAAGAATATTGGCAAACTCTTTTTAAGAACAACAAAAGCAAAATCGATCTGGCCAGAGAGGGCTTCAGTGAAGGAAATTTTGTAGTTATTAACGCACAAAAACACAATGGCAATTAACATAGTTATAGGAGACCTTGTCGATAAAAATATTGAAATGGCGGAACGAAAAGGTATAGGGCATCCTGATACCATTTGCGATTACGTAACAGAACAAATTTCCATTGAACTCAGCAAATATTATTTGAAAGAGTTTGGTGCGATAATGCATCACAATGTTGACAAAGCCCTTTTAATTGGAGGCCAATCGAAGCCCGCATATAATGGTGGAAAAGTAATTAAACCCATTTCGCTGATAATTGCAGGCAGGGCTACGCACCAGGTAAGGGATAAAATAATTCCGGTTGAAGAAATTGCGGTTGAAACCGCAAAAAAGTGGCTACGGGAAAATATCCGGCATCTTGATGTTTCAAGAGATGTCCAGGTTATCTCAAAAATACGTCCGGGAAGTAAAGATTTAGTTGAACTGTTCAACCGTTTTGGGAAAGGTGAAATTCCACTGGCAAATGACACATCATTCGGTGCGGGTTTTTATCCCACTACCTTTCTGGAAGATACCATCATTAAGATTGAGGAATTATTAAATGCCCAATCCACAAAAAATATGTTTCCTTTTATTGGAGAAGACATTAAGGTGATGGGCGTAAAAGACTATTCGAAAAATTATTTTACAATCGCAATTGCAATGATTGATAAATATATTGCTGATTTGAATGACTATGTTTCCAAAATCAAACAGCTAAAAGAATTTGTCCTCACAAGGTTACTTTTAACCGAAACAACTATTTATATTAATACAGCTGACGATTATCTTCATGAAAGCATCTACCTGACAGTAACAGGCACAAGTGCAGAAAGTGGTGATGATGGACAGGTAGGCCGAGGAAATCGCATCAACGGATTAATTACTCCTTATTACCCTATGAGTTTGGAAGCAACAGCAGGTAAAAATCCTGTAAGTCATATCGGCAAAATTTACAATTACTTTGCAATGGATCTGAGCCGTGCTATTGTTAAAAATAATTTTGCTGATGAAGCCCTTGTTTTTATCGTATCTCAAATTGGCAAACCCATTAATGAACCCCAATTAATGCATTTTAAACTTAAAAATATTAGAGCAGATAAAAAACAAATTGAAGGTTTAGCAAAAGAAAAACTCAGTGGGCTTAATAAATACTGGAAGAGAATAATCTATGTTTAAAATGCATTAGAATACTTTTTATACTAACTATTATGTGTAATTTGATAAATGAATGAAACAGGGGGAAAATTGAAATTGAATTTTTGGACCTGCTGAAAGGCTTGTTCAAACGAGAAAACTTTCAAATGGCAGAACAAAAAGACTTAGATTTTACGTACTCGACTATCGACAAGATATTCCGTTTGAGCATGGGGGAAACAGGGGATTACAGCGGAGCAAAATATGATGGTGATTTTTCGATGTCTTTGGAAGAAGCTCAAAAGGTAAAACACAAATTCATAGCAGATAGTCTCAATATTACCAAAGGAAGTAAAGTGCTTGACATGGCCTGTGGCTGGGCACCTTTTATGAATTATATTATACATGAAAGAGGTTCAGAAAGTATTGGTTTAACACTCTCTCAAGGACAGGCGCATGCCTGTCAGAAGAATGGTTTTAATGTGCTGGTTAAAGATTGTCGCTATGTAAAAAAGGAGGACTTTGGAATATTTGATGCCATTACCTGTATTGGGGGATTGGAGCATTTTTGTTCAGTAAAAGAATGGCAGGCAGGCAAACAGGAAGACGTTTATCGCAATTTTTTTAAAACGCTCTATGATTTGTTGCCGGTTGGCGGGCGGTTTTATATGCAAACCATGACCTTCAGCAAGAATATGATTGAATTTAAAGAGCTGGACGTGAATGCTAAAAAAGGATCTACAGCCTATGTGATGGCGCTAATGGTAAAACAGTTCCCCGGTTCCTGGCTTCCTTATAGACCTGAGATGGTCATAAAATGTGCAAAACCCGGATTCAAACTAATTTCCCAAAGTAGCGGTAGATTAGATTATATTGAAACCATTGCTCAATGGAGGAAGAAATTCAGAAAATTTCATCTTAAAAAATATTGGCTTTACCTATCACTCATTCCAAGATATTTTTCAAATATGGAATTTAGACACCTGGTCGCTATTTTCAAAGTAAGCCCCAACAAGGTCTGTTTTGAAAACGAGGTAATGGATCATTACCGATTGGTTTTTGAAAAAGTTTAGCGATAAAGCTGAGTATGAAAAATTTTAGAATAACCCTTCCTGTAATCGTATTCTCCCAGTTCTGTGGCATATCGCTTTGGTTTGCCAGTAATGGTGTGATGAACGACCTTATCACAAATTTCAACCTTACTGATAGTGCTCTTGGGCACTTAACCTCAGCGGTCCAATTTGGCTTTATTACAGGTACATTGCTCTTTGCAATCTTGACGATCGCGGACCGCTTTTCGCCTTCAAAAGTATTCTTGATTAGTGCAATACTCGGAGCATTATTCAATATAGGTGTTATTTGGGAAGGTAATAGTTTGACAAGTCTGCTTTCATTTAGATTCTTAACCGGATTTTTTCTTGCCGGTATTTACCCTGTAGGAATGAAAATTGCCGCGGATTATTATGAAAAAGGACTTGGAAAATCGTTTGGGTTTTTGGTGGGGGCACTGGTCATTGGTACAGCGCTTCCTCATTTATTAAAGGGGATAACCGACGTTTTTTCATGGAAATCAGTATTATTCACAACTTCAGCCCTGGCAATGCTTGGTGGTTTTTTGATGATTGCCCTTGTTCCCAACGGGCCCTATAGGAAACCTGGCGTAAATATTGATTTATCTGCTTTCTTTAAGGTATTTCGCAATAGTAATTTTCGTAAAGCTGCTTTTGGATATTTCGGGCATATGTGGGAGTTGTATGCCTATTGGGCCTTTGTTCCTGTTATGTTGAAAACATACAACAATTTACATCCTCAAACTGGGTTTAATATTTCGGTCTGGTCTTTCCTGATCATCGCAATTGGTGGATTGGCTTGTGTTCTTGCGGGATATATTGCCAAAATAGTCGGAACAAAACGAACTGCATTTATAGCCCTACTCCTATCGTGTGTATGTTGCCTTATTTCGCCATGGATTTTTGATGTTACCTTTGAAAGTTTGTTTCTTGCCTTTCTTCTTTTTTGGGGCGCGGTAGTTATTGCCGACTCGCCTCTTTTCTCCACATTAGTAGCGCAAAATGCATCCCCTGAACTTAAAGGGACAGCACTTACAATAGTTAACTGCATTGGCTTTTCAGTAACCATTCTCAGCATTCAAATAATTAATGGAATGAGAGAACTAACCAATTCAAATAGCATTTACACTCTGCTAGCTCTAGGCCCCGTATTGGCACTGATTGCATTAAGCAGAAAAAATAAAACAACAACACCCAACAGTGCATAAAAGGCATTAGAACGTTTTTTAAAACGAAACGTTAGAGGAAATAAAAAATATTATTTATGTTCAGAAAGGTCGAAGAATCACAAACCCTATTAATAAATACCCAATCCAAAAATCTAGCCGCTCAAAATAAGGAGCTGATAAAATTCGGATTTGGGCAGTCCCCTTTTCTACCTCCGAAACAAGTTATGGATGAACTGAAGTCTGCCGTTCATCACAAGGAATATTCTTCAGTTCAAGGAGATCTGGAGTTAAGACAATATATGGCAGATTTTCACAAAGCACACAATGGTCTTACTGTTTTGGCCGATGATATATTGATAGGTCCAGGGTCAAAAATTTTAATTTTTACTACCTTAATGGCTTTCGAAAAGGCCGATGTCTTTATCCCAACTCCTTCCTGGGTTTCTTACGGACCACAAGCCAAACTTGCCGGACATAACATTATACAGCTCCCAACGGATTTCGACCAAAAATGGAGAATTAGTGCAGAAAGCCTCAAGAAAGCATCGAAACACAAATTACATAGAGCTACCATTTTGATATTGAACTACCCTGGTAACCCAGATGGATTAACCTACTCGGAGGGTGAATTAAAGGAAATTGCCGACCAGGCGCGAATCCAAAATATATATGTCATATCCGATGAAATATATGGTCTGCTTAACCATAACCTAAACCACAAATCTTTTGCGAATTATTATCCCGAAAAAACAATCACGACCACAGGATTATCTAAATGGTGCGGCGCAGGAGGTTGGCGATTTGGCGCTGTTTTTGTACCCAATGAAATTGAGTCAGACTTAAAAAAAACTATGATAGGCATAGGTTCTGAAACTTACTCTTGTGCCCCGACACCAGTGCAAATTGCAGCCAGGACCGCCTATAAAAATTTTCAGGACATTACATGGTATATCAAATGGCAGGTTAATATACTTAGTCAAATTGGAAATTACTGCTCTGACAAGCTGAATTCTTCCGGTATTCGAGTTCATAATCCCCAAGGCGGATTCTATATTTTTCCAGATTTCTCACTTCACCAGGAAAAATTGCATGCCGCAGGGATAAAAACCTCAAATGATTTATGTCAAACATTATTAAAAGATACAGGTGTCGTGTTATTGCCTGCCCATGCATTTGGATTTGAAGAAAATTATTTAGCGGCGAGATTGGCATATGTGGATTTTATTCCACCCCTGGAGAACAGCCACTTTGATGTAGAAAAGAATTGCCCGAAAGTGAAAATCGGAATTGATGCCATAATAAAATGGATCGAAAATATTTAAACCTCCTTGTATAAATATATATAAGAAATAGCTGCAGGGCCAAGTTAACAAAGCTTGCGCTTTTTTAATACATTTATAATATCTGAAAAGATTGCTGCTGTCAAAACGCTACTTTTCAAGCACAAACCCTTAACTACTGTTAACTGAATGATTCAATCTTACAAACAAAAACCGCGATTGCAAGAAACTTATGATACCATTATTATTGGCTCAGGAATGGGAGGCCTTACTACTGCTGCTATTCTGTCAAAAGAAGGTCAAAAAGTTTTAGTGTTGGAAAGGCATTATACTGCCGGTGGTTTTACACATATTTTTAAGCGTAAAGGCTATGAATGGGATGTAGGCATCCATTATATAGGAGAAGTACAGCGAGAGAATAGTATGTTAAAAAAACTTTTTGATTATGTGACGGACGGTGAATTGAAGTGGGCTGATATGGGAGAGGTGTATGACCGAATCATTATTGGGGATCAGCGTTTTGATTTGGTAAAAGGGGTTAAAAACTTTAAGAACCAAATGATTTCTTATTTTCCGGAGGAAGAGAAAGCTATCAATAAATACGTCGATTTGGTTTTTATGGCGGTAAAAACAAGCAAGAACTATTATATCAGTAAGGCTATTTCGCCATTCTGGAATAACCTTTTAGGATGGTTTTTGAGAAAACCTTTTTACAAATTCGCAGATAAAACTACCTATGAGGTACTCCGTTCATTGACAAAGAATGAAACCTTAATAAAAGTCCTTACGGGTCAATATGGCGATTACGGATTACCTCCAAAACAAAGTAGTTTTTCCATGCACGCCTCAGTAGTAAGACATTATTTTAACGGAGGAAGTTTCCCCATTGGAGGTTCTTCTCAAATTGTAAAAAAAATTGACCCTGTAATAGCTGCATCTGGTGGAACAATTCTGGTAAGTGCAGAAGTGGAAGAAGTTGTCATTGAAAAAAATACCGCTATTGGAGTGCGGATGAAAGACGGTAAAATACTTCGTGCTAAAAACATTGTAAGCAATGCAGGAATTATGACCACTTACAACAATCTATTGCCATCCAAAACGGTCGAAAAACACAAGTTGAAAGAACAGTTGCAAAAGGTAAAGCCATCTGTGGCACATGCAAGCTTATACATAGGTTTAGAGGGTTCTCCAGAGGAACTTAAGATTCCAAAAACAAATTATTGGATTTATCCGGCAGAAGGTGACCATGATTCATGTGTTGAAAGATATTTAGAAGATTTGTCACAACCATTTCCGGTAGTGTATCTGTCTTTTCCTTCAGCCAAAGACCCAGACTGGTCTAATCGCTACCCCGGCAAAAGCACCATTGATATCATTACATTGCTCCCCTATGAAACATTTGAAAAATGGTCTGATACTTCCTGGAAAAAAAGAGGAGATGAGTATGAAGCAATTAAAGAGGAAATCACCAATCGTTTGTTAAAGGAACTTTACAAACAACTGCCGCAGGTTCAGGGAAAAGTCAATTACTATGAACTTTCTACACCACTTACCACCCAACATTTTGTCAATTATGAAAAAGGAGAAATTTACGGATTGGACCACAGCCCTTCGAGGTTCAGACAACCTTTTTTAAAACCAAGGACACCAATCAAAAACTTTTATCTTACAGGTCAGGATATCGTAACTGCCGGTGTAGGAGGTGCTTTGTTCTCAGGAGTATTGTCTGCTATGGCCATTAACGGGAAAAACATTCTTAAAAAGGTTTAGGTATTACTTCTAAGATTCCCTTAGGTATTTCATCGCACTGAATAAAGGGGTTGTGCATTTTATTTTAAAAGTGACTGATAAATTTGAGCCTCAATTATCAAGATATAAACGAGTAATTGTGACCATGATACCTATATAAAAAATACAGTTAAAACCTTGTTGTATGAAACACGAAAAGTCCTGAATATGGAGTATGAAACAGGAAAATAAAATATTCGGAATAATCGGATTCTTAGCAGTTCTTATGGGATTTTTAAGTAAAGTTATTTACCGGGATTTCATAAATCTAAATGAGATAAATGATTATGGAATAGCTGGGTTTTTACCAAGTTATTTTTATGTCTTAGGGTTTTCATTATTACTATTGATCAGGCCTACGAAACATTCAAAAAAAATTGTACTGATTGTAACAATAGCCTCAATTTTATTTGAACTAAAACAGTGGAGTACATCCGGAAAACTTGATCTTAAAGACATAATAG
>NZ_JBATKE010000181.1:0-1641 GCF_049669105.1 Eudoraea sp. | reverse complement strand
GGAGTATCCCACACTGAAGTAGAAAAAAAGAATAATTAGGATCATCACAAGTGCAAAAAAAATAATTTTAGCTTTCTTCCAATTCATTCTGATTAGGCCTCTTAGTTAAAAGCAATGGCACATAACGGCCTGGGCTATGATTGCGGCGCGGCGTAAGGACGAAGCTAAGCGGCGGATCTAACACGGTTAGTGTTAGAAATTCGCGCAGGCAAAGCGAGCCCTGGCTGTTTCGCATTGAGGCCAGTTCCTTGTTTCAAATAAAAATAGGGATTTTTGTTTTACCGAGAAGGAAGCGCTGAATTATAGCCGTTGTTGGCTGCTGGTTTTTTCTTTTTATTCACATTCTATTACCTCTAACCAAACTACATTGTGTTCCAAAATGGAATTATTTGTTGCCTTTTCGTAAATAAATATCTTCTTAAAAACGTCTTGATTTGATATAATTGATACAACTCCAGAATTTTTTGATTTCTTTATTTCTTTTTCAATTAATGCATTCTTATACTTAATTAAGTCATTAATATTTTTAAAGGTTTTATTTTCAATTTCATTTGGCGATACTTCTTTAACAACAAGATTATCTTTACGAAAATAATTCCCTTCAATATAAAAAGTTACCCCCTCAGCATCCACTATCTTCCTGTTACTCTCATTGATGTTTTCGCTACTTAAATTAAAAGACAGGTTTACAATTTGCTCATTTTGGCAATGGCTATGTACTGAAAATATTAAGCAAATCCAGAATAAAAATTTCATTTTAAATATCAATTTTATTTGTTTTCCAACTTGCTGCCAACAATTGAATATAGTGCATTATGCACTATATATCACTTATAGCTAAGATAACAAATCATCAATATCTTTGAAGGAATTTTCTGCTACGTGGGTATAAATCTCTGTTGTTTTGCTGGAGTTGTGACCTAAAAGAACCTGGATCTTTCACAAATCTGTTCCCTTATCCAACAGATGCGTTGCGAAGCTATGACGCAGCATATGTGGGGTCACTCTTCTTTTAATTCCTGCCCTTAAAGCCGCACGACTTACAATGCTGACCAAGCTGGCAGTAGAATAGGCTTTACCTGAGAAAGGCTCGACCTTAAAATACAGAAGCCCAACTGTACCCTAGTTGAATTTATTTTAGAATCAGACCTTAACAAAACAATCCTCTCCCGGCCGGTCCCAAAATAAAAGCCTTTGCTTTTGCAAAGGCCTGCTGTGCTTATCCGTAGCCTCACCAGGAATCGAACCTGGATCTAAAGTTTAGGAAACTTCTATTCTATCCGTTGAACTATGAGGCCAATTATAATCTGCGAATTTATAAATACTTTCTCTTATTCTTCCTGCAAGTTTAGGAAACTTCCCCCGTCCCGATAACTATCGGGGCTATCCGTTGAACTATGAGGTCTTTTTATTGGGTGTCAAATTTATGAATACTTTTTGAGAAGCTTTTCAGTCATCTCCGGATATTTTTTTAAATTCTCAATGTACTTTCTACTTTTCATACTCTTAATATGTCGTTCAATCCTTGCCGCGGTAACAGCATTTTCCATTTCAAGAATATGATAATAATCCCATGGAATTTTTCTTCTGGTAATTCCCTTATTTAGGTCATATGAATTATGAAAGTCCAATCTTTTTTTT
>NZ_JBATKE010000180.1:0-48794 GCF_049669105.1 Eudoraea sp. | reverse complement strand
TAATTTTTAGGAGATGCTTTACTCTTGTGGCTAAACTGGGTACAGTGTCACTCTGAGATTGCCCATAGCTTACGTCTCCAAAATTATGTGCAAAAATGATATAATCCATTTCTTCAGCATCAATTCCGGCATCTTCAATTGCATCCTGGGCTGCAAAAAATCCCAAATCGGAAGTATTCAGTTCTTTTTTGGCATAACGCCTTTCATCAATACCGGTTATTGCCTTAAATTTTTCGATAATAACCTCGTTTGTATAATCAAAAGGAATGCCTTCACTGGTAAGAAAATTGTGGTGCTCAAAATCTTTATTTTGAGTAGTGATCGACGGTATATAACAACCTGTGCCGCTAATTCCAATACTCATGTTTTATGGAGTTGTATAAGTTTTTGCCAAACTACTAAAAAACAGTGTACTACTATGCGCGCATAGTAATTAATTACGATGTTCAGAATTAACAAACAATATGAAATTAATTCTTAAGCTTTTATGTAGCCTTTCAAATCCCTGATTATTGGTAAAACTAAGCTTCCATATATGCTTCAATGGGAGCACAGGTGCATATTAAATTACGATCTCCATAAGCATCATCAACTCTTCGAACGCTGGGCCAAAATTTATTTTCATTAACAAAGGGTAGCGGAAATGCTGCTTCTTGTCTTGAATATGGGAAATCCCATGAATCATTGGTCACCATATGCAACGTATGTGGTGCATTTTTTAATAGATTATTTGTATCATTTGCAGAGGCCTGATCAATTTCTGCCCGGATTGATATCATAGCATCACAAAATCGATCTAATTCATCAAGATTTTCACTTTCCGTAGGTTCTATCATAAGGGTTCCGGCTACAGGAAAAGATACAGTTGGAGCATGAAAACCATAGTCCATCAATCGTTTGGCGATATCAGCAACCTCTATTCCGTTTTGTTTAAATGGTCTGCAGTCTATTATCATTTCATGCGCTGCTCGCCCTTGTTCCCCGGTGTAAAGAACATCAAATTTTCCACTTAACCTGTTCTTTATATAATTTGCATTAAGAATGGCAATCTTTGTAGATTCGGTTAAGCCGGCTTCTCCAAGCATCTTTATATAACCATAAGAAATTAAACAAACCAATGAACTGCCCCAGGGAGCCCCTGAAATTGCCGTAATGGCTTTTTCACCACCTGTTTTTATTACCGGATTACCAGGGAGGAAAGGAACCAATTGTGCTGCAACACAAATAGGCCCTACGCCGGGTCCTCCGCCTCCATGTGGGATGGCAAAAGTTTTGTGTAGGTTGAGATGGCAAACGTCAGCTCCAATAGTTGCCGGATTTGTTAATCCTACCTGAGCATTCATATTGGCACCATCCATATAAACCTGTCCCCCATGGTCGTGAATAAGCTGTGTTATTTTTTTAATGGAGGATTCAAAAACCCCATGTGTTGAAGGATAGGTAATCATTAATGCAGCCAAATTTTCTGAATGCATTTCTACTTTCTCCTCAAGGTCCACCATATCTATATTTCCCCGATCATCTGTTTTAGTTACAACAACCTTCATTCCGGCCATTACCGCCGAAGCCGGATTAGTACCATGTGCCGATGCCGGGATTATACAAATATTTCTATGAGTTTCGCCTCTGGATTCATGATATGCTCTTATGGTCATTAATCCCGCATACTCGCCTTGTGCGCCGGAATTGGGTTGCAGAGAAGTACCCGCGAAACCCGTTATTTCCGTTAAATCGTTTTCTAAATCCCGGAGGATTATTTGATAACCCTCTGCCTGCTCAACCGGGACAAATGGATGAATGTTTCCCCATGCAGGCATACTCAAAGGAAGCATTTGACTTGCAGCATTCAATTTCATAGTGCAAGAACCCAGTGAGATCATAGAATGATTTAGTGCCAGGTCCTTCCGTTCTAATTTTTTAAGATAACGCATTAATTCCGTCTCCGAATGATGAGAATTGAAGACCTCGTTTTCCAGGAAGGGGGTGTTGCGTGTTAACGAATTTGGAATAACAACCTTTGTTTTCTCGTCAAAAGAATTAATTTCTTTGGATCCAGTGAATTCACTAAAGCAATTGTAAATTAGTTTAATATCGTCTTTACTTGTTGCCTCATTGACCGATATTGAAACGGTATTATTATCAATATAATTAAAATTAACACCATTTTTTTCCGCTATTGATTTTAAGGACTTGGTATCAGGAATCTGCACCTTGATGGTGTCGAAAAAAGCGGTGTTCAATTGTTTAAGCCCTTGTTGTTCAAGTAACTGACCTAAAAGCTTTGCATTATGATGGACTTTATTTGCAATGTATTCTAATCCTTTTGGCCCGTGATAAACTGCATAAGCCCCTGCCATCACTGCAAGTAAAACCTGGGCTGTACAAATGTTAGATGTGGCTTTATCTCTTTTAATATGTTGTTCTCTGGTCTGCAAAGCCATACGCAAAGCCTGATTGCCGTCTGTATCTCTGGTAAGCCCTATGATTCTTCCAGGGATATTTCTTTTATAAGCTTCCCTGGTGGCAAAAAAAGCAGCATGTGGGCCCCCATAGCCCAAAGGGATTCCAAATCGTTGAGTAGTTCCAACAACTACATCTACTCCAATTTCTCCAGGTGGGGTTAATAAAACCAAACTAAGTATATCTGCCGCTACAGCAACTTTTATCTCTTTATCCCCGGCTTTTTGAACAAAACTTTTATAATCATTTACCTGGCCGTATTTCCCGGGGTATTGCAACAAAGCGCCGTAAAAACTCTCACTAAACTCGAATGTTTCATGATCTCCGCTTACCAATTCAATTCCAAGGGGTTTTGATCTGGTTTGCAATAGTGAGAGGGTCTGCGGCAATACTTCATTGGAAACAAAAAATTTAACCGCCTCATTTTTCTTTTGTTCCCTGGTCCTCACATCAAAAAGCATGGTCATAGCTTCGGCAGCTGCAGTACTCTCATCTAAAAGTGAAGCATTGGATAGCTCCATCCCGGTAAGATCGCATATCATGGTTTGGAAGTTTAATAAGGCTTCCAATCGTCCTTGTGCAATTTCTGCCTGATATGGCGTATAAGCTGTATACCATCCTGGGTTTTCAAGAATATTCCTTTTAATAACAGATGGGGTAATACATTCGTTATAACCCAGACCGATATAAGTTTTGTATACCTTGTTTTTTAGAGAAAGAGAATTAATATGTGACAGGAATTCATGTTCACTCATTTCCCTATTGAGGTCTAAAGGTTTTTTAAGTCTTATTTCACTGGGAATAGTTTCATTTATAAGCTGGTCTATACTTTCTACGCCAATGGTTTCAAGCATTTTGGGCAGATCTTCTTTTCGTATACCTATATGTCTTGAAGCAAACAGGTCTGTCGTCATAATTCCGGATTTTATAGCTAAAATAATAGTGAACAAAATTAGGGATTAATTCTCGTAAAATAATCTATTTCAAAGCGCAGTGGCCTAAAGTTTTTAACGAAAAAGATACGTTATGAACAGTTTGGCTATTTTTGTTTAATGGGATGGTTGAACCGTATTTTTAATTTTTATCTGGATGCCAGTATTCATGTGGCGCTTGCGGTAATAAGCCTGGTATTGATCACAAATCTGTACTTAAACATTATACCCGGGCAGCATCTAATTCTTTTCGTTTTTTTTGGAACTATACCGAGTTATAATTTTATTAAATACGGGGTTGAAGCCAAAAAATATATTCTGGTAAAGAATAGCTATCACAGGCAAATACAAATTTTCAGCTTTATATTATTGGCGCTAGCGGGATATCATTTCTTTTTTTTGAGTTATGCGGTATGGTTCATTTGTTTTGTATTGGCCCTATTTGTAGGATTGTATGCCTTGCCGGTTTCTTCAAAGCACAAGAATTTAAGAAATTCAGGCATCTTAAAAGTATTGCTGGTGGCGTTGGTTTGGACAGGCACTACGGTCATAATTCCTGTAATATCTTCGTCTATTTCTTTTTCATGGGACATTGGACTTCTAATACTCCAACAATTTATTTTAATTCTCATATTGTTAATTCCATTTGAGATAAGGGATCTTGAATATGATGAATTGAATCTTAAGACAATACCACAACGCATAGGGGTATCTCAAACCAAAATTCTTGGCCTGTTCTTGTCTCTGATATGCTATATGATTACCTTTCTTAAGGTCGATTTAAATCAGTTAGAAATTATTGGAAATACGATACTCTTTTTTATTATGCTAATTATGCTGCTTATGACGCGCAGAAATCAAACAAAATATTTTGCCTCTTTTTTTGTAGAAAGCATTCCGATATGTTGGTTGGGGATCCTAATAGTCCTGGAAAATTGTCTTTAGATATTATGTTCAAGCTTTTCTTTCATTTTTTCCTTTTCCAGATCAGAAAGGTTATGCAAATTGGCTTTATCACAAAGTATAGTTAGTTTTTTGTTCTTCCTGGAAAATGCAGCGCAGGTTTTGCAGTATAAAAGGTGAAAACCTAACTTGATTTGTTCAAAAAGTGTGGCTTCTTTGTATTGTTTCTTATTGCAAATTGTACTTGCTTTCTCGCAACTAATCATAATTTAAACCAATTTTCATTCAGGCAACCCATAAGACTCGTTCTCGCTCTGTGTACCATTACCCAAAGGTTAGACGGATTTATACCAAGTTCATTACAGATATCTTCCGTACTTAATCCTCGGATAGTTTTCATGACAAATACTGCAGATTGCTTTTTTGGTAGTTTAGAAATACATTCCTGTATGGCTAGTCCCAATTCTTCATTTTCTATAGCATCATTTTCAAGTGTACTAAAGGGATCTGCCACATTTTCTTCCAGCCAATCTCCCGCTGAATCACTTTGACTGCTATAATTAATTCGCACTTCGGCCTTACCTTTTTTCGAATTAATTTTTCTATAATAATCTATGACCTTTCGTTTTAAAATAGCGATAAGCCAGGTGCGTTCCGTTGCGGCTCCCTGAAAATTTTTAGCCGATTTTAAACCGGCCAGGAATGTTTCCTGTACCAAATCCTTGGCGATCTCCGCATCACTCACCCGCGCCACGGCATAGTTGAAGAGATAATCAGCGTAATTGTCTACCCATGAAGTAGGATTTAAATAATTTTCCGTCATTTTGATACTTGTGGAACCCAAAAATAAATTAATTTTAATGAAAATATTAATTTAAAGTGTAATACACCCAATTATGAAAAATATCGGCTATCTCATTCTTTTGTTATTTACTCAAATAAGTTGCACTCAAACCAAGTCCATGTCAATCACAGAATTGACACCGGTAGATGTTGAAAATGCCGTACTAGTTGATGTTCGCACCCCGGAAGAGTATGCAGAGGGGCATCTTGATAATGCAATCAATATTAATTGGTATGATGAGAATTTTATGGATGAATTCAAGACCATAGAAAAGGGGAAAACCATTTATGTCTACTGTAAAAAAGGTGGACGCAGTGCGAGTGCCGCCGAAATGCTCAACTCATCCGGGTATAAAAATGTAATAGACCTGTTGGGCGGCTATGATGCATTGGAAGAAAAAAAATAAACTAAGCCGTCTTTTTTATTAATCCGGCACGCTCTAAAAGAGCTTCAATTTTAGGCTCTCTGCCCCTAAACCGCTTATAAAGGACCATTGGCTTTTCCGTTCCTCCTTTGGAAAGAATGTCATCTCTAAATTTTTCAGCTACCTCTCTGTTGAAAAGTCCTTTTTCTTTAAAATAATCAAAAGCGTCGGCATCCAATACTTCGGCCCATTTATAGCTGTAATAGCCTGCGGAATATCCACCCTGAAAAATGTGGGCGAAAGATACACTCATGCAAGTCTCCGGGTTATTAGGGTAAAGTAAAGTATCTTCGAAAGCTTTAACTTCATGTTGCTTCACATCTGAGATACCTGAGGGATCAGATGCATGCCATGCCATATCCAGGAAACCAAAACTCAGTTGGCGCATCGTGGCCATCCCCTCCTGAAATGTTGCAGATTTCTTTATGCTATCAACGAATGACATAGGAATAGGTTCTTCTGTCTCATAGTGCCTTGCAAATACTTCCAAAGCTTCTTTTTCATAACACCAATTTTCCAATATCTGACTGGGTAACTCAACAAAATCCCAATATACAGAAGTACCCGATAAGCTTGGATAGATCGTATTTGCAAGAATGCCGTGCAGCGCATGCCCAAATTCATGAAAGAGCGTAGTGACTTCATTAAAAGTTAAAAGGGATGGTTTACTTTCCGTTGGCTTGGTAAAATTGCAAACGATGGAAATCTGAGGTCTTTCATTTTTATTATTCAAGATGAATTGTGGCTTAAATGAAGTCATCCAGGCACCAGCGCGCTTCCCTTCCCTTGGATGAAAATCGGCATAGAAGAGGGATACAAATTTATTGTCACTATCATAAATTTTATAAGTTTTAACTTCGGGATGATACTTGTCTACATCAAATACTTCTTCGAATGACAATCCGTATAGTCTTTCGGTTATCATAAATACTCCTTCAATAACATTTTCTAGCTTAAAGTATGGTTTCAGCTTTTCATCGTCAAGGTTAAAGCGTTTTTGCTTTAATTTTTCAGAGTAAAAAGATCCGTCCCAGGACTGTAGTTGTTCAATGCCATCCAGTGCTTTTGCAAACTCTGATAGTTCTTTGAATTCCTGTTTAGCTGCGGGCTTTGCCTTAATCAACAATTCCTTTAAAAATTCGTATACTTTTTCCGGGGTTTCGGCCATTCGCTCTTCTAAAATGAAATTCGCGTGGCTTTTATAGCCTAATAAATTGGCTCTTTCATGTCGAAGATTGGCAATTTGGAGAACATTAGCCTGATTATCAAGTTCATCATTGTGGAACCCTTTGCTACCAAATGCCATTGAAAGCTCTTTTCTGAGTTCTCTGTTGCGTGCATATTTCATAAATGGAATATAGCTTGGATAATCCAAAGTAATAAGCCATCCTTTTTTACCTTTAATTTTTGCTAACTGAGCCGCAGCATCTTTTGCACTTTCCGGAAGCCCGTCTAGGTCATCTTCGTTTGTGAGGTGCATTTCATATTTATTTGTCTCTTTTAAAAGGTTTTCGCCAAATTTTAATTTTAGAGTTGCAAGTGTTGCATCAATTTTCCGAAGGCGTTTCTTTTCTTCTTCATTGAGGTTTGCGCCATTTCTGCTAAAATTTTTATACTTTTTATCAAGTAAGGTGTATTGTTCTGCTGTAAGCGGGTATTTGTCTTTATTCTCAAAGACATTTTTTACTCTTCTGAATAATTTTTCATTTAGGGTAATATCATTATTAAACTCGGACAGCAAAGGAGATACTTCCTGGGCAATCTTCTGGATGGTATCATTTGTTTCTGCAGAATTCAGGTTAAAAAACAGACTGGCAATGCGTTCCAAATGTTGCCCTGAGAATTCCAAAGCCTCAATAGTATTCTCAAAGGTGGGTTCTTCTTCAGAATTAGTAATGTCATCAATTTCTTTACGAGCATTTTCCATGGCCTGACGAAAAGCCGGCATAAAATGTTCATTTTTAATACGCGAAAAGGGTGCGGTACCAAATGGGGTTAATAAAGGATTCATATATAGACCGATGTTTATTACTTTATTAATGAAGAGGATTTAATCTGCAGAGGAAAAAAGGCGTAAATTTCCTATTTAGGTTTATTTATTTCCTGAGCACCTTTAATTACTTTGTCCTTTAGACCTTCTTTGTATAAAAGAATTTTATCCAGTACGCACTGATCACTGCTGCCTATGATTTGGGCTGCAAGTATCCCTGCATTTTTCGCACCGTTAAGAGCAACGGTAGCCACCGGGACGCCCCCGGGCATCTGTAAAATAGACAAAACCGAATCCCAGCCATCAATGGAGTTACTGCTTTTAACCGGAACCCCTATTACCGGCAGAGGAGAAAGTGAAGCTACCATTCCAGGTAAGTGGGCAGCCCCACCGGCACCGGCTATGATAACCGAATATCCATTTTTATGAGCTTGTTTGCTAAATTCATATAATTTATCAGGCGTTCTGTGGGCAGATACAATATCAACTTCAACTTCAATATCAAATCCCTTTAAAATATCAACGGCTTCCTGCATAATGGGAAGGTCACTTAAGCTACCCATAATTACTGCTACTTTGCTCATATTTTTATTATTTGCTTATTACTCTAATCGTTTTTTTTACTTTTTCGGCTATTTTACGAGCCTCATTTATATCGTCATGTATAATAGTTACATGGCCCATTTTCCTAAACGGTCGTGTTTCCTTTTTACCGTAAATATGAGGTGTAACGCCGCTTAGTTTAAAAATTTCTTCAATATTTTGATAAACGACTTCTCCTGTATACTTTTCATCACCAACCAAATTAACCATAACCCCGGCCAATTTGCTTTCTGAACATCCAAGAGGAAATCCCAGAATGGCTCTAAGGTGCTGTTCAAATTGATTTGTATAGCTGGCCTCTATACTGTAATGACCACTATTATGGGGTCTGGGAGCTACCTCATTGACTAAAATTTCATCCTCTGATGTTTGAAACATTTCAACTGCCAGAAGTCCTACATGCTGTAATTTTTCAGACAGCATTAAAGCAATCTTCCTTGCTTTAGCAGCAACTTTATTGTCAATTCTAGCCGGGCATAAAACATATTCAACCTGATTGGCTTCCGGATGAAACTCCATTTCCACTACCGGATAATCGATTACTTCACCCTGGACATTTCTCGATACTATAACGGCCAGTTCATTTTTAAATGGAATAAGATCCTCAGCAATACATTCTACATTAGGGAGGTTTTCAAGATCATTTAAGGAACGCACAATTTTCACCCCTTGCCCGTCATATCCAAATTGGGCACTTTTCCATACAAAAGGAAATGCAATACCTCCATGAGCAACACTATCCTTTATTTCACTTGTATATGCAAATCTGGAAAAAGGTGCCGTAGGAATTTGATTGTCAATATAGAATAACTTCTGTTTAGCCTTATTTTGAATAGTGCGAAGGACCCTTGTAGAAGGATAAACCGTTTTACCTATTCCTTCCAACTTTTCAAGAGCATCTAAATTTACATTTTCAATTTCAATAGTAAGTAAATCTACGTCTTTTCCAAAATTGTAAACTACATCGAAATCCATCAGGCTGCCCTGGACAAATTCGTTACATGCAATTTTACACGGAGCCTCAGGCGATGGATCAAGTACTTTGGTATAAATGTCAAACTTCCTTGTTTCGTACAGGAGCATTTTGCCCAACTGACCTCCTCCAAGAATGCCCAGCTTAAAATCAGAAGAAAAGAAATTCATGAACTTATACTTTCTCAGGTGAATAAGATTATTTTGACTGGCTACAAAAATACATCTAAATGTTAGAATCTGCCGCCCTAAGCCTAAAAAAGAGAAAGCAAAATGCTATCTTTGCCATCCTATAAACCCTATACCATTGATAAAGCTGCATGACAAATTGTTTAAGCCATTTCTTAAGGAAGAAGAAATACAACTTGCAATTAAAAGAATTGCCGCTGAAATTGCCAAGGACTATAAAGATGAGGTGCCCATATTTGTGGGGGTTCTTAACGGGGCCTTTATGTTTATTTCCGATTTATTGAAGTATTATCCCTATCCATGTGAGGTTTCATTTGTAAAATTAGCTTCATACAGGGGACTGATATCTACAGGGATTGTAGAAACTCTCTTAGATCTTCCCGAAAATTTGGAGGGGAGAAGTGTGATTATTGTGGAAGACATTATTGACACCGGGAGGACCCTTCAGGAATTAGTCCATTTATTTTCAAAGACCAATGTCAAGGAGTTTAAAATAGCAAGCCTGTTTTATAAACATGAAATTTACAACGGAGAATACCCTATTGACTACGTTGGAATTGATATTCCTAATAAATTTATTGTAGGTTACGGCTTAGATTATAAAGAACAGGGAAGAAATTTAAGAGATGTATACCAACTAAACCAAAACCATATGATTAATCTTGTACTTTTTGGAAAACCAGGAGCAGGTAAGGGAACACAAGCTGCTTTTTTAAAGGATCAATATAATTTATTGCATATTTCTACCGGAGATGTTTTTAGATATAATATTAAGAACAATACCGAGCTGGGTAAATTAGCACAAACCTATATGGATAAAGGCGATCTTGTTCCTGATGAGGTTACTATTAAGATGCTAAGGGATGAAGTAGAAAAACATCCAGAAGCTAACGGGTTTATTTTTGACGGTTTTCCCAGAACCGTAGCCCAGGCAAAAGCACTGGATAATTTGATGGATTCAAAGGAAATGCAAATTGACGCAACTATTGCCTTAGATGCCAATGATGAAGAGCTTATACAGCGCTTGTTGGAAAGAGGTAAAATAAGTGGCAGAACTGATGATCAGGACGAGGATAAGATTAGAAATCGTTTTGAAGAATACAATCAAAAAACAGCTCCTCTTAAAGAGTATTATCAATCTCAGGATAAATTCTATAGCGTAAACGGTATTGGAGCTATAGAAGAGATTACAGGGCGCCTTAGCGCCGTAATACATGCGCTGCAGGTCGAAAGGTGATCTGAACACGAACATAGACCAGATTATACTGCTACTTTTTTTAAAATGAATATTGAGCGATGACCGAAGGGAATTTTGTGGACTATGCAAAGATGTATGTTACCTCCGGTAATGGGGGTAAAGGATCCATGCATTTGCACAGGGAAAAATTTATAACAAAAGGCGGGCCCGATGGAGGTGATGGCGGTAGAGGTGGTCATATCATTATTCGTGGCAATGAAAACCTTTGGACACTTATTGGGTTCAAATTTAAACGGCACTATAAGGCCGGGCATGGTGAACATGGAAGTAAAAACAGAAGTACGGGTGCTGATGGAGAGGATGTATATTTGGACGTACCTTTAGGAACGGTTGTGCGCGATTTGGAAACCAATGAAGTGCTATTTGAGATTACAGCACACGGAGAAGAAAAAATTGCGGCTGAAGGAGGTAAAGGAGGTCTTGGGAATTGGCACTTCAGAACAGCTACAAACCAAACCCCCAGGTATGCACAACCTGGGATTCCCGGGCAAGAAAAACAATTTACCCTTGAACTTAAAGTTTTGGCAGATGTAGGCCTGGTTGGATTTCCCAATGCGGGAAAATCTACACTGCTGTCAGTAGTAACATCCGCAAAACCTAAAATAGCAGATTATGAATTTACGACACTAAAACCTAACTTAGGAATTGTCAAATACCGGGATTTCAGGAGTTTCGTAATGGCAGATATTCCGGGTATAATAGAGGGTGCTGCTGAAGGTAAAGGATTAGGGCATTATTTTCTAAGACATATTGAACGTAATTCCATTCTACTGTTTCTAATACCTGCAGATAGCAATGATATCAGCAAAGAGTATGAAATTCTTTTAAATGAACTAAAAAGGTATAATCCTGAACTTTTGGATAAAAACAGATTAGTGGCCATCTCCAAGTCAGATATGCTGGATGATGAGTTGATTGCGGAAATGAAAATTGAATTGGATAAAGATTTTAAAGAGACTCCTTATATTTTCATCTCCTCGGTATCAGAAATGGGTCTTAATGACCTAAAAGATAAGCTTTGGGAGCTGTTAAACGAATAAACGATACAATTTTAAACTTCCCTGTTTTTTTTCTTTATTTTTATGTAAAATCGCCTATGAGAAATATTTTGATCTTGTTGGTTGTTCTATGCGCTATTTCCTGCAGTACGGTAAGGGTAAACTATGATTTTGATAAATCTGTAGATTTCACCAATTACAGCACTTATAATTATTATCCTGAAATGGAGACCGGTCTAAGTGATTTGGATTCAAAGCGACTTTATAATGCGATTGATTCAACTATGCAATTGCGTGGAATTTTATTATCCGAAGAACCGGATTTTTATATCAATATTCAAAGCAAATCTTTTATAACTCCAAATAATAGTACAGTAGGCGTTGGAATAGGCGGTACAAGTGGTAATGTAGGAGGAGGTGTATCTTTAGGAGTTCCATTAGGGGGATCTAATTTGGAACGAGAGCTAATTTTTGATCTGGTGGATAGCCAAAAGGATGCCTTGTTTTGGCAAGCAATAAGTCTCAGTAATTTTAATGAGAATAGTTCACCGGGAACCAGAGAAAAGAAGCTTTATGAAATAGTCACCAAAGTATTTTCAAAGTATCCCCCGGTCATAAAAAAGGCCAACAAAAAATAGCATAAATTTCCTTGTTTAAGCACACATACTATTCTAGGAACACTTTCCTGTTTACAATAAAGGTCCCGTTCACTTCCACTATTTTACCGTTTGTCATAAGCTGGATTTCTTAATTCTTATACAGGCATATATTTAAGTTATAATTTTCTATTTACTTCTGTAACAAAAGAGAAATTTTATATACTAATTGAACTGTAAAGCATGAAATACTTGATAAGTATTAACTCGAAAAACATTTTACCATGAATTTAAACTTTAAAATATTTAGGCTAGCTATGTCTCTAGCCTTTTTTCTTTTAGGAGCAACTGTCTTTGCACAGGACGCAGCTGGTTCCTGGAAAGGGAACCTTGCTGTGCAGGGAACCGAAATGCCATTGATATTCAATGTAATTGAGACAGATGGAAATTACTCTTCCACAATGGACAGCCCATCCCAGGGAGCTACAGACATACCAATGGATGAAACTTCTGTTTCAGAAAATGAGTTAACAATTATATACAAACAAGCAGGAATTAAATATGTAGGTAAGATTGATGGAGAAAAAATGGAGGGCACTTTCTATCAAGGCGAAATGGAACTTCCCTTACTTCTGGAAAAAACAGTTAAAACTATTCCAGGGAATCCTTCACTGGTAAGCTCAGATGAAGAATTAAATAAGATGGCTGCAATGGATAGTGGTAATTACAGATATAGCGTGGAAGATTATTTTGCAAAGCCTAAGGCTTCTACTTTTAGATTTTCTCCGGATGGAAAATACATGTCATATCGAGAAAAAGATGATAATGGAAAGCGACATATTTATGTAAAAGAAATTGCAACAGGAAATATAACCCGGGCCATTGAAGAAAAAGAAGAGTTGGTTAGAGGCTATGGCTGGGTGAATAATGAGCGTATGGTTTATTTAATGGATAATGGAGGGGATGAAAATTATCACGTATTTGCTGTTAATCTGGATGGTTCAGGTCTTAAAGATTTAACTCCTTTTGAAGGTGTGCAGGCACAGTTTTCCGATTTATTGAAGGATGATAAGGACCATATTATTGTTCAAATGAACAAAAACAATCCTCAAGTATTTGAACCATATAAGGTTAATGTGGTAAACGGGGAGCTGAAACAACTCTATAGTAATGAAGATGCTTCTAATCCCATCTCAGATTATAATTTTGATAAAGAAGGAAATTTGAAGGCATTTACCAGGATTCGGGATGGAGTGGAACAGGATATCTATTATGCAACAGAGGAAGGTAAATTTGAGCTTTTCAAAAGTCTTAATTGGAAAGACGCTTTTGGGATTTTACAATTTAATTATGCCACTCCAAATCCGCATGATGCTTACATGGTAACTAATTTGGAAAGTGATAAGTCAGAAATTGTCCTTTATGATCTTAAAGAAGATAAACAAATAAAAAAGATATTCAGTAATGATAAATATGATGTTTCAGACATTTCTACCTCCAGAAAAAGAAATTGGGAGTTAGATTATTTCCAGTACGAAGGGGAGAAGCAAGTTATTGTTCCGGTAAGCGATTATTTCAAAAAATTACATACCAGAATTGAAAAACAATTTGAAGGTAAACAATATAACATTGCAGATTTCACGGATGACGAAAGCAGTTATTTGATTTACGTGTCGAGTGATAAAGTTTATGGGGTTTATTACTCTTATGATGTTAATAAAGATGAGTTTAAAGAACTATATAACTTAATGCCGCAGCTTAAGGAGCAGGATATGGCAGAAATGCGTCCAATAACATTTAAAAGCAGAGATGGCATTACCTTACATGGATACATTACAATCCCTAAAGCAGCGCTAAGTGGCCAAAAGGTTCCTGTAATTGTAAACCCTCACGGAGGTCCGCAAGGGATTCGCGATTCCTGGGGATTTAATCCGGAGGCACAATTATTTGCAAGTAGGGGTTATGCTACGCTTCAGGTAAATTTTAGGATCTCTGGCGGGTACGGCAAAGAATTTTTAGAATCCGGTTTTAAGCAAATTGGCAGGAAGGCTATGGATGATGTGGAAGACGGTTTGCAGTATGTAATTGATCAGGGATGGGTAGATAAGAATAAAGCAGCCATTTATGGAGGGAGTCATGGCGGGTACGCCGTACTTAGAGGTTTAACTAAAACACCGGATTTATATGCCTGCGGTGTAGATTATGTGGGTGTATCAAACATATTTACATTTATGAAAACCATTCCCCCATATTGGAAACCTTATCTTAAAATAATAAAGGAAATTTGGTATGATGAGGACATCGCTGAAGAGAAGGCCATTATGGAAGAAGTGTCCCCGGTCTATCAAATAGACCGCATTGAGAAACCCTTATTTGTAGTACAGGGAGCCAATGACCCCAGGGTTAATATAGATGAGTCAGATCAGATAGTGAGTGCTCTTAGATCTAAGGGATATGATGTTCCATATATGGTAAAATATGATGAGGGTCATGGTTTTGCCAAGGAAGAAAATTCAATAGCACTATATAAAGCTATGATGGGCTTCTATGCGATACATCTTGGTCAGCAGGAAATAGAACCACCTCTAAAGGACTAATCATTTTTCGGGATATGTAATTTTAAGCTTTACAGAAAGGAACCATTTGGTTCCTTTTCTTTTGCTTTTATTGCAAGTTAAATCCTTTTTTTGCTATTTCAAGTTCATCATGCTGTTTCCATTACAACAAAATTCAGAAATTTGTTGAGTCCGAAAACCATGACAAACAGCCTAAGAACTATACTTAGGGCCATAAAGGCTTATAAATTCCATATGCTTTGAGAAAACTAAAACTACCAAAGTGCCAAAAGAGTTGTCTAATAATTTTAATCCAGTAATAATTTTTAAGGATTCAAATTCGTTTACGACATAATAGCTGAGTAAAAATAAATAATGTGAGACCCTTCATATTCCTTTTCATTTTTATGTATTCTATTGGTTTAGATGCGCAAATAGTTCCCGCTGAAATAACCTATTCAATAGGTGCCGGGAAATACAAGCGCGCCACTGAATTATTGTTACAACAGCCCAACCTGTATTCTAATCCTGTTCTCTTGGATAAGCTGGGTGAAACTTATGCATATCAGGAAGAATGGGACAAGGCTATTGAGATTTATAAAGAACTTACCATCTTAGTTGAGGATAACCCTGCCTACTTTTTTAAGTATGGTGGTGTTTTAGCGAAAAAAGCACAAAGTAGCAATCCTTTTGTCGGACTTACTCTTTTAGCGCGTATAAAATCGAGCTTTAATAAAACCCTTGCTCTTGACCCATATCATATTGGAGCGCACTGGGCTATGATAGATCTTTATGTGTCATTGCCGGGAATAGTTGGCGGAAGCTATAACAAGGCTTATGAATTGGCTCAAGAACTCAAAAAGATTTCACCTATTGACAGCTATTTGGCCCTTGGTTATGTCTATGAATATGACGATGAACCAGCTAAGGCCAAGACCAGTTATCTTGAAGCGTTGGCTTTGGTAAAAGAATATAAGGAATTTGAAAGAAATCAATTAAATTATCAGCTAGGTAAGGTGTGCAGTGATTATGGCATTCAATTGGATACAGGAATTGAATTTATGACCAGATATATTGAGAACCATTCTATTAAAGATGGCGTTCCTTTGGAGTGGGCTTATTTTCGAATGGCACGTTTGTACCGGAAAAAAGAGAACAAACAGAATTCTTTATTTTGGATAAATAAGGCCCTTGAAAAACGAACTGGTTTTAAAAGAGCAGAGGAAGAAAAACAAATAATTCTTGCCTTAAAAGGATAAATCTTTTGCTGTAATATAATGAATAGGGCTTTATTTTAAAGTGATTTTAATAAACCCCCATCTATAGGAATATTTGTTCCTGTTATATATGATGCTTTTTCTGAAGCCAGAAAAGCTACCAAATATCCATATTCATTGGGATCTCCTATGCGTTTCATAGGTACCTGATCTTCCATAGCCTTGCGGACTTTATCTACAGGGATCCCCATTTGTTCCGCTTTCTTTTTATTCAAATCTGTGATCCGTTCCGTGTCAAAATATCCCGTTAAAATATTGTTTACCGTAATTTTATCTGAAGCAACCTCATTGGCTAATGATTTTGCCCATGTAACCACTGCGGCCCGGATAGTGTTTGAAAGCACCAAATAACCCAATGGTTCCTTTACAGATATAGAGGCCACATTAATTATACGCCCCCATTTATTTTCCATCATGTGTTTTAAAGCCAGCTGAGTAGTATATACAACAGATTTAAACAGCAGATCAAAAGCCTCCTGATAATCAGAAATATTCTTCTCTAAGGCACTGCCGGAAGAGGGTCCCTGCGTATTATTTACCAGGATGTCTATCTTATGATTTTCAAAATATTCTGAGATTTTTTTTTGGTAACTATCAAAATCCGTAAAATCTACAACCAGATAGTTATGAGGAGGGCCTTCATTATGCGTAAGCCCTCTTACAATAGATTTTAATTGATCCTCACTTCTGGCCATTAGCGTAACACTGGCACCACTTTCCGCCAACTGCTCGGCAATTGCTTTGCCAATGCCACGGCTGCTGCCACCAATTAAAGCTCTTTTACCGTGTAAAGAAATCTGCATAAAACTACTTTTTGAAAATCTTTAAACTCGAATGTTTTTAAATATTTATATGTATTCTTCCCTAACCGGGCTAAAGATATCCATTAACTTACATGGCGTTAAAGCCTTACCGCTATGCGGGGCAAAGGGCGGTATAACCACAAGATCATCTGGTTTATAGAGTTTGGTAAGTCCATTGACTGTAAACTCAAAAGTACCTTCTAAGACTTGCATTATTTGTTCATTTTTATGAGAATGCTCCGGTACTGAGGCACCCTCTTCCACATCCCAATAGGCGAGAGTCATATTTTTTGTATGTATCATTTTGCCATGATAACCAGGCATAATTTCCTGAGATGTAACTTCTGAGAGTTTTATAGTCATAATTGTCCGGTCCAAATATTTTCAACAACTGGCTTAGGAAGCTGCTTCGATTCCTTTACGAAGATAAAAATAATAACATGTTTAAAGAAGGTTTGAGATGCTCTTTTCAATTCCTATCTTTAGCATCTAATTTTGTTGTAAATGCGCATACATTTTATAGCTATTGGGGGAAGTGCCATGCATAACCTGGCCCTTGCCCTGTATCAGAAAGGATATATTGTTACCGGCAGTGATGATGTAATTTTTGAACCCTCCAAAAGCAGATTGGCAAAACAAGGAATCCTCCCTTCTGAGTTTGGTTGGTTTCCAGATAAAATAGATGCTTCTTTGGATGCTGTTATCCTTGGAATGCATGCCAAGGCGGACAATCCTGAATTGTTAAAAGCCAAACAGCTTGGACTTAAAATCTACTCATATCCAGAATTCCTCTATGAACAATCTAAACATAAAACCCGTGTTGTTATTGGAGGAAGTCATGGCAAGACTACCATTACTTCGATGATCCTTCATGTAATGAATTATCATGGGAGGGATGTAGATTATATGGTTGGTGCTCAATTGGAGGGATTTGACCGCATGGTGCATCTTACGGAGGAAAACGATTTTATAGTTTTAGAAGGAGACGAGTATCTTTCCTCACCTATAGACAGGCGGCCAAAATTTCATTTGTACAGGCCTAATATTGCCTTGTTAAGTGGCATAGCCTGGGACCATGTCAACGTTTTCCCCACTTTTGAAAATTATCTGGAGCAATTTCGGATTTTTGTGGATAGTATAGTTAAAGGAGGGAGCATTACTTATAACGAGGAAGATGTAAATGTTAAAAATATCGTTGAAGCCTCTGCAAATTCCATACGGAAACTTCCCTATTCTACCCCGGATTTTTTTGTTGAACACGGAAAGACTTTTTTAAATACCGGGGAAGGCCCAATGCCCCTCGAGATTTTTGGCCGTCATAATTTAAATAACCTGGCAGGGGCAAAGTGGATTTGTCAGAACATGGGGATTGATGAGGAGGATTTTTATGAGGCCATCACTTCATTTAAAGGCGCTTCAAAGCGGCTGGAAAAGATAGGCGAAAGGGATAATACGATAATCTTTAAAGATTATGCTCATTCCCCGAGTAAAGTGGCAGCAACCACAAAGGCGGTAAAAGAACAATTCCCGGATCGAAAACTGATTGCTTGTTTAGAACTACATACCTATAGCAGTTTAAATGCCGAATTTTTAAAGGAATATAGAGGGGCTTTAAAAGAAGCGGATGTATCTGCAGTATTTTATATTCCTGAATCAGTCAAAATAAAGGGTTTAGAGGAAATAACAAAAGATCAGATAGAGCAGGCATTTCAGCAGAAAGACATTAATATTTTTACCAATAGTGCTGCCTTTAAAGAATTTCTTTTTGAACAGGATGTTACTAAGAGTATCATATTATTCATGAGTTCCGGAAACTATGGTGGCCTGGATTTGAATGAGGTCGTAAACATCATTAAAACTAACTAAGCCTGTTTATTCAATTATCACCCTCCTTTAAGGACGTCTGTTAGACCCCAAATTGCCTGAGATGGTGATCTAAATGCTTGTATTCCAGTTTTCCCCATTGCTCAGGGGTGAAATCACCAAAAATTGGATGTGCATTCCAGTCTGTTCTATCGCGCAGGCTATATAGCTCATTAATTAGCTCCAGTAATTTTTTATGTTCCACCTCAAATTCTTTTTCTTCTTTAGCCTTGGCAAAAGGGGTGGTCGGTAAGTTTTTTCGCCAGGGTTTATCGCTGTACATAGACTTTTTAAAGAACCAGCGAATAATTGGATTTCCCCGTTTCTCATATTTTTTATTCTTAATCGCCGCTTTTACGAATATTTGGCAATGCCATAGCATTTGACCAACGCTCATTTTACCCCATGAACCTTCTGATTCAGGACTTAGTTGACTAAAACGTTCTACAACTTCATTATATGTAAATTCATCAAAAATTGATTTCATGAATTCTTATTTAGGATTTTATGAATGAAATTTACAATAATTTTTTTTGTTGATTATCTTTAGGGCATGCAACAAAAATCTTCTTCTTTTTCCATTAAGAATTGGTCTGACGATGACAAACCAAGGGAGAAATTAGTGCATAAGGGGCGTTCAGTTCTTTCTAATGCCGAGCTTATTGCCATTTTAATTGGTTCGGGGACCAAAAATGAAACTGCCGTCGCTCTTTCCAAAAGAATTTTGGCCTCCACTAATAATAGCCTAAACGAATTGGGTACGGTATCCATAAAGCAATTAATGAAGTTTAAAGGCATTGGCGAGGCCAAGGCCGTATCTATTGCAGCGGCATTAGAGATAGGTAGAAGGAGGCAAAATGAGAAGGTAAAAGAGAAGGCGCAGATCTCCAGTAGTAAGGCAGTTTTTGAACTTCTGCAACCTTTGGTTGCCGACCTTCCTCATGAAGAGTTCTGGATTGTTTATTTAAATAACTCAAATAAGGTTATTCATACGGCTCAATTGAGTAAGGGAGGTATAACCGGTACCTTGGTGGACGTTCGTTTGGTAATGAAACAAGCACTGGAAATCGGGGCAGTGTCCTTAATATTAGCCCATAATCATCCTTCAGGGACACTTAAAGCGAGTGAGGCCGACAAAAAAATCACTAATAAACTTCAGAAAGCTTCTGAAGCCATGGAT
This sequence comes from Eudoraea sp., assembly GCF_049669105.1. NCBI lineage: Bacteria > Pseudomonadati > Bacteroidota > Flavobacteriia > Flavobacteriales > Flavobacteriaceae > Eudoraea > Eudoraea sp. Next base: position 28,947 of record NZ_JBATKE010000180.1, on the reverse strand, counting down.
ATCAGGGTACTAGATCATGTAATTATTACCCAAAACAAATACTATAGCTTTGCTGACAATAATTTGATATAATTATGCTTTTGATATATACCCATAAAATTACTCCGCGTTTCAGTTATACCATGAAGCAGGTTTTTACCAGGATACTTGGGATAGATATCATTTTCACTACAAAGGTTGAGGATTTTATTAAACATACTGGCCCTAAGATCACTTATAGCAAACAGCCTTTACAGAATGAGTTTTTTGTCAGAAGTAATGAATTGCTATTTGTACATGGGATAAATGATTTACAAATAACCGTTGAAGACTGGGAGGGTACCCCATGTTTTTTCAGGACAAAAGAGCCTAGTGTTATTCCTTATGATATTTTTTCGGCAAGCTTTTATCTTTTAGCGAGATATGAAGAATATTTACCATACTTAAAAGATACACATGGCAGGTTTCCGCCATTAGAAAGTATAGCTTCTACTAATAATTTTTTGCAATTGCCGGTTGTAGATATTTGGGCATACAGATTTCTTGATAAGCTTAAAGAACGTTTTCCTGCTATAGTTAGTAAAAAACGAAAGTTTCAACATACTTCAATAATTGATGTTACTTCATCACACTGTTTTGCACACAGAGGCCCCGTGAGAAGCATAGCGGGCTTGCTGTATGACATGGGGACTTTAAAATGGAAACGGGTAGTACAGCGCACTTCTGTATGGCTAAAGATTAAAAAAGATCCTTATAATAATTACGAAGACTTAATAGAAATTCAGAAAAAATATCAAATAAAAAGTATCTTCTTTTTTCAGTTCGCCAATTATTCAACCTATGATAAAAATGTTTCCCCCGAAAACAACAATTTTAAGTACCTAATTAAATCTGTGGCCGACTATAGTGTCGTAGCTTTGGCAGCTTCTTATAGTTCTTTTAGGGATGTTAAATTATTAAAAGAAGAAAAAAAGAGGTTATCTAACGTTGTAAACAGGCCAATAAATTATTCAAGGATGAGATATAACAGGGTAGATATTCCTCATACATACAGAAACCTTGTAGAAGCAGAATTTACAGATGATTACACCATGGGATATACTCATGAAATGGGCTTTAGAGCAGGTACATGTACGCCTTTTTACTTCTATGATATTGCAATTGAAGAAAAGCAACCCATTAAAATTCACCCATTCGCTGTTCATGACTATGCCTTACGCAATTCCAATTCTGAAGATGAAGCACTAGAGAAGATCCGTATTTATTATGATCAGGTAAAAAAGGTTAATGGGCACTTTATTACTATTTTTTCTAACGAATTATTGGGCGGAGACCAGGAGATTAACTGGTTAGATTTATACAATAAAGTAATTCAGAAGTATCATGTATAGCCAAAATATTTCGGATATATTTTTTGATTTGGATCATACGCTTTGGGATTTTGAAAAGAATTCGGCATTGACATTCCAAAAAATCTTTACTGAAGTAGAAATAGATGTCGATCTCTCTAAATTTTTGGAAGTCTACGTGCCGGTGAATCTCGCATTCTGGAAATTATATCGCGATGATAAAATTAAGAAACCGGAATTGCGTTTTCAAAGGCTAAAAACAACTTTTGATGCCATAGGCTACGAGATTAAAGATGAAGTTATAGACATATTATCGACGGAATATATCACGAATCTGGCCACATACAATAACCTGTTGCCATATACAGTTGAAATACTAAATTATCTGAAACCCAAATACAAGCTACACATTATTACCAATGGATTTGAAGAAGTACAGACCAGAAAATTGGTAAACTCAAATATTTTCGGATATTTTGACCAGGTTATTAATTCTGAAATGGCAGGAGTAAAAAAACCGAATCCCGAAATTTTTGAACTTGCATTAAAAAAGGCTAATACTGCGCCGGATAAGTCGCTAATGGTGGGCGATAGTATAGAGGCAGACATACTTGGGGCGAAAGCTGTAGGATTCCATGCCTTACATTTTAACGCTCATAATGATCTGAAACATGAACATTGCATTATGATTCATAGTTTGCGTGAAATAAAAAAACATTTATAGAGTTATATAAGGGAGAATAATATAGGAGGCAATACCTATTTAGGTGGTTTCAATAAATAATTAACCATTATAAAACTGGTATATAGCAATGAAATATATCCCAAAAAATCTACTTGCCATTCTTTTTTGTGCTGGAATATTAAGTTCCTGCGCGGAGAAACAGGATTTTGATCAATTTGATAATCTCGATATCACCCCAACTGCGGAAGCTAGTATTCTTTATTTAGAAACTCCTGAGCGCATTATTAATGAGGTGAACGGAATAAATTTTTTCTCTCAAATATTTAATTTCGACGCATTTAACGAACAGTTTTTTGCGGATAATGTCTTAGATGGCGTTGTAACGTATGAAGTTGAAAATACAACAAGTAAACCTCTGGATATTACTTTTGAATTTTTGGATGATTTAGGGAATTCTTTGGATTCTGAAAATTTTAGTGTTAATGCCGCCCCAACTGCAATATTACGGCGTGAAATTGCTTATGGACCCGCAGGCAGGAGCCTCGATATTATTAGAAATACCTCGGCAATTAGAGTTAGTGCCATAAATTTAGGTGATAACACCAGTGTATCTGCTTTGCCTAACCCAACCGTTTTCTTAAGATCCAGCGCTAAATTCAGGATTGGACTAAAATGAAAAATAGTCTATTCCCTTTAATTATCCTTTTTACGGGGTATATATCCTCTTATGCACAAAATAAAGCGGTGTTGTATGATTTTCAGGAGATTCCACAGGCTTTGATGGTTAATCCGGGGATGAATACATTTTATAATTGGTATGCCGGTGTCCCTTTTATATCCGGTATATATGCGGGGGGAGCTACAAGCGGACTTACGGTAAATGATATTTTTGCTGCTGATGGGCTGGATATTAATCAGAAAGTAAGAGATCGTGCGGTGAATGCATTAAGTAAACGCGATGAAGTAAATGGAATCTTTCAGGTGGATATATTAAACGGTGGATTCCGTGGACAAAAAGACCCGGCTAATTTCTATTCATTTGGAATGTATGTTGAAGGCTACGCCCTTAATTATTGGCCAAAAGATCTCGCAATTTTAGCTTTTGAAGGCAATGCGGACAGATTGGGACAAAGATTTGATCTAAATGATCTTAATGCCAGTGGTCAATTTATAAATGTCTTTCATTTCGGAATTAATAGACAGATAAAAAATAACCTCACTTTGGGTGCCCGGATCAAATTGTATTCAGGTATTTTGGATTTTAATTCCACAAATAATAACGGTTATTTCGAGACCATAGTAGGTGAGAATAATTTGTTGAGGAACACTTTGGTGTCGGATATGCGATTAAGAACTTCTGGCCTTGATGCACTTATAGAGGCCAATGATAATGGCGGGGGGATAGGAAGTTTACTAACTAAAAGAGGATTTTTTGGCGGTGATCCCGGGCTTGGTTTTGATTTAGGAGTTACTTATAATCTTAATAAACAAACAGTAATCACCGGCAGTATTTTGGATATCGGATTATTATATCACACCTCTGACGTAACAAATTATACGCTTGAAGGGGCTGCCTCAGTTGAAGGGGTAGAAATTATTTTGCCAGAAGCGCTTAACGATCCCAATGCTGATTTTTGGGAAGATCTGGTGAATGAAATTGAAGAATTAATACCGTTTGAAGAGAACAGTAAGAACTATGTAACTTTACGGCCGATAAAATTTTATTCATCCATTCGTTATAATTTTGGAAAACAAGGCGAACCAACTGAGGCTTGCGATTGCGATATTCAACCTGATAGCGGTGATAGATCTTTATATTACCTGAATAGTTTAGGAGGGCAATTGTATGTGATAAACAGACCACGGGGACCGCAGTTTGCGGTAACTGCATTTTATCAGAGAAGATTTGCTAAAGTCCTGGCACTAAAAGCAACCTATACTGTTGATAAGTTCACTGCTTCTAATATAGGTTTGGGCATGAGCCTCCAGGCCGGACCTGTGAACCTCTATATTATGGGTGATAATTTATTGTCTTACGGTAATATTGCTGACAGCAACTACGCTTCTTTACAATTAGGATTAAATATCATATCTTGGGAGAGAAACTGATATATAATTTAAATGAAGAATATTTTTTCCTGCCTGTTTTTAGTTTTTACATTTTCATATGGACTACAAGCGCAATTAAATGATTATAAATATATAATTGTACCAAAAATATTTAAGGGTTTTAAGGAGGAAAACCAATACAAAACAAGTACTCTTTTAAAACATCTTTTTACAAAAAAAGGATTTGAGGCCTATTATGAAGATGAATTGCCATCAGACCTTAATGCTAACAGGTGTCTTGGCCTCCTGGTACAATTGAATCATAAAACCAGTATGTTCTTAACTAAAGCTTCCATTATACTCGAGGATTGTAATTCCAAAGAAATCTATACAAGCCTGGAAGGAAGTAGTAAAGAAAAGGATTACATATCGAGCTATAAGGAGGCGATTGAATTGGCTTTTGCATCAATCAGTGCCCTTCCTTATACCTATAACCCTGTTCAGAACAAAAGTGTCACTGCCAATGCCACAATACCCAAGGCAGAGGAAAAAAGTGCGCCGCCGGTGACTACAGCGGAACCAACACCTGTCCCTGTTCAGGAGAATTTAAAGCAATCTGAAATAGCCGCAAATCCAAAAACTGTGGCGGTTGAAAATACGGAGGTCGTCGCAGCGACCTTAAGTACCCTTGCCAAAACTTCAGAGCCACATGTATTGTATGCGCAACAAATTACCAATGGTTATCAACTGGTTGATAGTACTCCAAAAATTCGTTTGAAAATATACAGTACCTCCGTGCCGGAGGTCTATATTGGCGCAAATGATAAAGGAAATGGCATTGTGTATAAGCGTGGATCCCAATGGTATTTTGAATACTACGTTTCCGACAAATTAGAAATTGAAGAGCTTGTCATCAAATTCTAGTACTTCTTTCCCCACCGTTTTTCGAGAAATTCTCTGAGCGCTATCTCTCTTTTATTATTTCCGGGAATATAAAAGGAAGTCCCTTTTATTTGTTCAGGCAAGAATTCCAGATCCGTAAAATTATCCTCAAAGTCATGAGCGTATTTATAGTTTTCACCATAACCCAATTCTTTCATTAATTTGGTGGGTGCATTCCTCAAAGGTAGTGGAACAGAAAGATCTCCGGTTTCCTTAACATACTCCTGTGCCTTTTTGATGGCCATATAACTCGTATTGCTTTTTGGAGAAGTTGCCAGATAAATGGCACATTGGCTTAGCAGTATTCGGGCCTCAGGATACCCTATAGTGTTAACCGCCTGAAAAGTTGAATTGGCGATAACCAATGCGGTAGGATTGGCCATACCAATGTCTTCAGACGCCGATATTAATAAACGTCGCGCTATAAACTTCACATCTTCTCCACCTTCAATCATTCTGGCAAGCCAATAGACCGTGCCATTCGGATCACTGCCGCGGATAGATTTAATAAAGGCGGAAACTATATCGTAATGTTGTTCTCCTGTTTTATCATATAATACGGTGTTTTTCTGAACCTTTTGCATCACCAGTTTATCTGTGATAACAAGTTCTGTTTTATCTTCAGAGGAAACGACTAATTCGAAGATATTAAGCAGTTTTCTGCCATCACCACCGGAAAGTCGCAAAAGAGCTTCAGTTTCTTCAAGCGTAATATTTTTTGACTTTAGCATGATATCTTCAGCCATTGCTCTTTGTAATAATGCTTCTAAGTCTTCTTTCCCAAAAGAATTAAGTATATAAACCTGGCAGCGCGACAAAAGAGCGGGAATTACTTCAAAGCTTGGATTTTCTGTAGTTGCCCCAATAAGCGTAATCCAGCCTTTTTCTACAGCACCCAGTAAAGAATCCTGCTGGGATTTACTAAAACGATGGATTTCATCAATAAACAGAATTGGATTTTTAGAAGTGAATAAGCCTCCACTTTGCTTTGCTTTATCTATTACTTCCCGGATGTCCTTTACACCACTGCTTATAGCGCTTAATGTATAAAAGGGTCTTTCGCTTTCATTGGCAATTATATGCGCCAAAGTGGTTTTCCCGGTTCCTGGTGGTCCCCAAAGAATTAGTGAGGGAATATTTCCTTTTTTTATTTGGAGGGATAAAGAACCATCAGCACCAACTAAATGACGCTGACTAATATAATCCTCTAGAGTTTTTGGGCGTACTCGTTCTGCAAGTGGTTCGTTCATATGATAAATGTAATAAATACGTTTCTACCTTATACGATAACTGAATTTATAATAAAGTTGGTTAATCTATAAATAAAAATATTGCCCTGACAATTTATCATGTTTTGTATTTATGGCCAATAATTTGAAGAAATAAAATGTAATTTAAGCTTATGTCGGAGGAAACCTATTTTAAATTTTCGAATAAAGTACTTCTTGTTCCAATGATTGCCGTACTATTAATATGGACCGTTTTTTGGGTGGAGATTCGATTTCAGATCAATTTAAATCAGTACGGTATATTTCCAAGAACTTTAATCGGATTAAGAGGAATGCTTTTTAGTCCATTTTTGCACGGTTCAATAGAACATCTTTACAATAATACCATACCTATTGCTATTCTAACCGCTTCATTGGTCTATTTTTACAGAAGCATCTCCTTTAAAGTACTGTTGTGGGGAGTACTACTTTCCGGTTTGTTAACCTGGATTATTGGCAGACCGTCCTATCATATTGGTGCTAGTGGCGTAATATATGTATTGGCTAGTTTTATTTTTTTCAAAGGGATATTTACCAAACATTACCGGCTTGTGGCCCTTTCATTGATGGTTGTATTTATTTATGGAAGTTTGTTGTGGTTTATATTTCCACTGAAAGATAATATTTCCTGGGAAGGACATTTGTCCGGGTTTATTACAGGTTTAACCCTTGCTCTTTTTGTAAAGGCTAAAATACCCACAACCAAAAAGTATGCCTGGGAATTGGAAACTTATAATGAAGAGGAGGATGAGTTTTTAAGACACTTTGATGAACATGGAAATTTTATTGAAAGAAAAGATGAGGCTTTAGAATCAGAAGAAAAACCCTTTAAAATAACGTACCATTTCAGAGAAAATAAAACTAAAGACAAGCCCACTTAAATTACACTGTCCTTTGTCTTACTGCTTCATACAAAAAAACACCACAGGCCACAGATACATTTAGAGAGGCAATTTCACCCATAAGAGGCAGCTTTGCTTTTTGATCCACAGTTTTAAGAATTGAAGGAGATATCCCAGTATCCTCGGAGCCCATAATAATGGCACAAGGAACCTTAAAATTTACGTTGTAAATACTGTTTTCCGTTTTTTCAGTAGCGGCAATTACCTGAATTCCTGATGCTTGAAGATAAAAGACTGCGTCTTTCAGATGATCAATTTTGGCAATAGGAACCTTAAAGGCAGCCCCTGCAGAGGTTTTTATCGTGTCATCAGTTACAGGTGCGGCTCCTTTTTTTTGAATGACAATTCCATCTACACCGGTACATTCAGCAGTTCGTATAATAGCACCAAAATTTCTGACGTCAGAAAGTTGGTCTAAAAGAAGAAACAAAGGAGCTTCCTTCTTTTGCACAACCTCTTCAACAAGAGTTTCAAAGTTGTAAAATTCAATCGGCGAGATATTGGCAATAACACCCTGGTGGTTATTTCTGGTAAGTCTGTTGAGTTTTTCAATAGGGACATAGGAAAAACTAATTCCATTTTCCCGGATCAAGGCTTCTAATTCTTTATAAAGACTACCGCCAAGCCCTTTTTGAATAAATATTTTATCTATGGCGCTTTTAGAATTAATAGCTTCAATAACGGCCCTTATGCCGTAAATACGAGAAGTTTTTTGCATGTCTTAAAGATAGATAAATACAATCCATTTTTATAGACTGTTTTAGTGTAATCATACTATTTTAGAATGTATGGCCCTGTATCTATTTATAAACTATAGGATACCCCCTAAGGCGTAATAATTTAGAGGTTTTATTTATTCCAACCCAAGAGCTTGTATCTCCGGAGCATCTTTATTGTAATGATAGCCTCTCCAGTAAAAACCCTCCGAACGTAGTTTCCAAACAACTTCACCACCTTCTGTGACTTCCCAAAAACCAAAATCTCCTTCGGTGATTAATCTATTCCCATTAGGTAGTGTCACCGCTCCGGAAACTTTTGGCGAATACAATTCGGGATCTGTAAAACTCCAGACTATCTCGGGTTCATTGTTCATATTGGGTAGTAATTCAAAGGTATTGGGAAATTGCAGTTCATAAACCACAGATTGTTCGGTATTGTTCATATTGTTGACAAAAATCAACATATTCTTTTTTCCTGAAACTTCAGTATCTATTAAATTAGGAAAATGGTTGTTAAAGAACAATCGATCACCCATAGAATTATTGTAAGCCGAAGGATTGCCAAAACGGTAGACTAAATCGCCACCTTTTTGATAATTCCCTCCTGCAGAAGAGGCGGCTTCAGAAGTATTTGAGCTATGATCTATGACCCAAACTTCATGAAAAAAGTTGACACTCATAAAAATCAGATCATTAACTTCATCATAGGCTATGCCATTGGAATGCATAATATCACCATCTTCCTGTTGTTGGGTATAATTAAAATTTATCAATTGCGGATTATCTGATATGATTCCAAAGTTTTCCCTGGTATCATCATAGTCCTGAACAAGATGGTCCCATGAATGCCATTCCCATACAATCTGATCTGTCCTGGGATCTATTTCAATAATTGCCTCAGTATAAAGGTCACGGTTATGGACCGAACCATTTTCAATGGCTTTCTGAACGGGCATTCGTTCCCAGACCAGGGCAATTACATTGCCATTTGGCAGTAATTCCACATCATGGTGGGTAATATAGTCTTCCGTAGAATATTCGAAGTTCCAGTCTATTGAGCCATCTCTATTAATAAACTGAATCTTTCCTCCTTTGCCTCCGTAGGTAATCAAAGGCGTATCAGCCTCAAGTATCGCAAGTAATCTGTTATCCGGCAAAAGGTAAACATCATTCCCTATATTGTTGCCCAGAGGCCACTCAAACAATAAATTGGCATTTTTGTCAATAAGGAATGCCCTGTTATTTCCTGCATCATTAACAAGTATATAGCTATCAAAAACAAGATCCGGATTTATAAAGTCTGTACTACCGTCAAAACCTGCTGCTGTATCCTCATCGTCTCCGGAATTTGAATCGTCCGATGAATCGGGATCTTCTATGGTTTCGGGTTCAACGGCGAAGGAGTCATCATTTTTACAAGAAAGGATGACAAAAGCCATAAAAATGAGCACTATGAGTGAAGTAATCCTAATACGCTTCATAAAAATAAAATGTAAACAAATTTACATCATATCAACGAAAATGAGGTCTTAATTAACAAAATAAAAAGCTATGGTAAATTATGAAAATAATTTACCATAGCTTTTTAGATATAAATCTGGAAGTATCTAAACAATTAGTAAGATACCTCCAGATTAAGTTATTAAATTAGTTAACACATTTCCCAGGAGCCGGCCCATATTCACCATAAAGAGCTCCGTCAGGAGAGAAAAGCGAAAAAGAGTGTTCTCCTTCAAAGTTCCCAGAAGTATAAAAGATTTCTAATACACCAGCTGGCACATCAATATCATATATTGCTTCAAATCCTTGATCTGCAGAAATAGTATACGCGGTAGTTGAACCGTCTATACTGAAAGTTAAGAAAGCACCATCCCAACCATCTCCATAACTATCCTGTAAATTAGCAACCCAGGTTCCGGCGGTTTCAACATCCGTAATAGGTGCACAATCCACTAATACAGTAAAAGTAAAGCCATTAAACTGCGCTAGTTGCCCGGTAACATCACCTGTAAAATTACTAGCTGTCCAAAATCTCCCGTCCTTCCCTATACACGTACCTATAAATTGGAAAAGATCTCCGCCACCTATATCCGCGGTAGTAATTCCTAGGAAACCGGTTAATTCCGCATAAGTGTATGAGATACTTGTTGGAAATTCGGTAATAGTATTCAATGGTATAGTATCATAGTCACCACTGCCACTTATCAAAGTAAAGCTTAGATCATACTGGGCAACATTGTCGACCGGAACATCTATGGTTGCTTCAAAAGTTGCATCAGGAACATCTTCAACCAGATAGACAGTTTGATTAACAACAGCACGGACATAAGCCGCCTTGTTGGCATCATCCAAATGAACACTTAATGGAAACTTGTCTTCATTTTCACAGGATGCTATAGTTAAGGCAACGGCAAGAATCCCTAAAATGATTTTATTTATATTTTTCATATTTTTCATTTTTTATAGATATTTTAATTTACAAAACCTGGAGGATTAGTGTCCCAGAATACCGGGGTATCCGGATTTGCCTTCTGGTTGATATTGGTATTGTTATCTGAAGCCGTCTGTGGATACCACTGAGATCTCAGGAAGGTACCAGGATTCTCAACTAGAGTAGCAGGGCTTAAATTATCTGGTTGTCCTGTTCTTCTATACGTGTTATAAGCAGTCATTCCATCACACCAGGAAGCAATAAACACCTGTTCCGCAATGATTCTCAGTTTTCCAGTATTGTCGGCTGCATCATAGGCGGCTAATATCCTCGCAACATGGGCATCAATAAGGGCAGGAGTAGCCTCAAGACCAGTTCCAGTTGCCAATGGAGCTCCAAAGGCTGCGACTTTGTTCATAGATTCTCTAACACCTGTTTCTAAATAAATTCTGGCGTCTCCGGCTGTTCCAAGCTCAAGAGCAGATTCTGCTAACATAAAATGAGTATTGGCAGCCAAAAGCATAGGAGAAATACCAGCTCCGGCCAAACCTTCGCTAACCGCAGTAGAACCTGAAACATTTCTGTAATCATCTGCATCAAAAGGACCCCCTATAGGATATGTACCATGCAGTGTACGAAAAGCGTCATCTGGCGGAATACCATCAGGATCCATGTGGTTTCTTCCCCAAAGACCACCATATCCATTGGTTCCGGGTACTGTGCAATAGTAATTAAAACCTGCCCACCAACTAGGCAATGTTGGTTCAATTATACATTCTTTGGTAATATTATCAGCCCCATCATAATTGCTTTGTTGTCTGTAAAAATAGTAGCGAATTCGCGGATCAATAGCCGTATATTGATTCGCCATTAAATTCATGAAGTAATTACAGGTGTAAAAGTCAGAACTAGGGCCTGCACCATCGTAATTTTGGTCAAAATAAGGATGTCTGCTATCCGGTGCTGCGTTACTTGTACCCCACTGGAATTGAAGATCATCTTCAGAGGAAGCGATAAACTGACCACCAGCAATAATACTATTGATAGTAGCAGCAGACGCAGCTGTATTTACCAACCTACTTTGAACGGCCAAACGCAATCTCATAGTGTTAGCAGCTTTGATCCATTTGCCTTCATCTCCTCCATAATACAAATCATTGGATGGAAGGGTCAATTCGGATTTTTGAAGATTAGCAACAGCATCTTGTAAAAGTGCATCTAAAGCTGCATAAATATCAGCACCTGAGTCAACAGCCGGATTAAAAATTCCCTCTACACCTCTAGCGGCTTCAGTGTAAGGAACATCACCAAATAAATCTACCATGTTCATCATTGCATAAGCTTCCAGGATCTGTCCGATTGCCACATGTGTAAACAATTCTGATTCTTCCGCTAAAGGAGTCATTGTTCTGATGTCGATCAGTAATTCAGAATACATATCATCCCAAATCTGGTCATAATCGCCCGGATCATAAAACTCGCGGTAAGTTGGCCCAAATCCGTGTTGAATACGAACCGGTTCCATTCCAAACTGTGCCCATCCATTTTCTGCACGTCCTTCGGTTCCCGAATGCAGATTTGCAACTTTAATCTGAATTGCATTCAGGAAAAAATCAATATCCGATTGCTCCGGGCTTAAAGAGTTTGGATTCGGTTGGACACTCACATCGGTGGTTTCACATCCATTTATTAGTAACATTGATGTGGCAATAAATACCAAACCAATAAACTTAAACCTGTTTCTCATAATATTCGTTATATTTTTCATTTCTCTTATCTATTAAAAGGAAGCTCTTACAGTAAATCCATATCTTCTTGAAGAAGGTCCCGTAAAGAAATCAATTCCTTGTCCGTTACCAACACCTGTACTAGAAGAGTTCGTGTCATAGTTTACATCAGATGGCATATTAATTGCTTTAAACCAGAGGTTTTGACCTGATAAAGTGAAAGACAAACTTCCAAATGGAGTTTGATCTAATGTCTTAGCAGGTAAAGCATAAGTTAACGATGCTTCTTGAATTCTGAACGTACTTCCATCATATACGGAAAAAGTATTAATACCATCTGCAAAGTATACATCAAATCCAAGTTGCGTAGCAGTAATGGCCGTTTGGTTTGGTTGTCCAGTTGCTTGACTGACACCAGGAAGGACGTATTGAGCTTCTCTTTGAATTGGTGTATCATCATCTACTACTCCACGAGCTATAAGAGTTGTGGCGGTATTAGAATATATATCCCCACCATGGCGGTATTGAAAGTTAGCCGACAGTGAAAAATTCTTATAGGAAATAGTAGGAATAACAGCAGTGTTCCAGTCAGGGTTTGGATCTCCAATTTCCTTTATCGTATTATTTACTAAATAACGACCGGCATTATTTATCAATTTGTTTCCGGCATCATCCAATAAAATACTGGTCCCTAGAAATACTCCAAAGGGCCTACCTTCCACAGCATAGTTAGCTGCTTCTCCGGAAATAGCATCAGTAAGTAGAATATTGTTTGTTCCCTCTGCCAACTTTGTTACGGTTGTTTCTATGGCGGTAAAGTTAGCCGCAATATTAAATCCTACGCCATGTTCAAATTCTTTAAGAATATCAATATTGGTATCTACTTCGATACCTGTAGATTTAATTTCTCCGATATTTACTGTAGTACCTGTAAAACCAGTAGAGCTATCTAATGGTCTGTTAGTAATTAAATCGGTAGTTTTCTTATCAAACACACTCACATTTAAATTCCAGATATTGAAGAGTCTGGTATCTATACCTAATTCTAGTTCTGACACTCTTTCGGGTTTTAAATTTGGATTCCCCAAGGAATTATCCACCGCGTTAGAAGAAACTACATTGCCGTTAATATCAATCAGGGCACGAGCATTTAAGCCTAGTACATTTCTAGTGTTATAAGGTGTTGGGAAACCTGCTGAGGAACCGTAACCAAATCGAAGTTTCATATAAGAAAGTGCTTTTCCCTGCCATGAATCCCACAAGGATGTTGGAATAAAAGAAACACTGGCTCCCGGATAGAATAAAGAGTTGTTCTCTTGTTCTAAAGTAGAAGACCAGTCATTTCTACCAACCACGTTTACATAGATCCAATCTTCATAACCAAAGGTCAAATCCAGATATGCACCTAAAAGGTTTTCTTCAAAGGTTTGTGCCAAATTGGCATTCCCTGTTCTCACAAAAGAGTTTTGAGCAGATGGTGTGGTAAAGTTAAAGTGTTCCAATACGCCGAATACTAACTGTCCCTGGCTTTCGATCCCATCAGAATTGAAAGTATCTCGTCTGGCATTAAAACCAAGAATAGCTTTTAAATTTAAGCTCTCTGTTAAATTCTTATCTGCCGATAAAATTAAATCATGGTTCCAGATAGTGTTTCTAACCGCCCGGGTTCTTAAAAGACCCAAAGGCTGCCCGTCAACTCCCCCTTTGTTTTGTCCGTATTTGTTAAATTCTGTATAGGTATCTAAACCAAGTCTATAGGACAAGTTCATAAAGTCGTTGATCTCATAAGCAATGGAAGTGTTCCCGATAAAACGGTCTGTATCCTGACTTGTTTTAACGTTTGCAACTGTCCAGTAAGGGTTTTGAATGTCGTTACCAGAACGGTAATACATGCTTCTACCATCTGCCGCCTGAAAAGGAAGTCCTGATAAATCAGTCGATCGAGGAGTATACATAACATCTCCAAAAACCGAACCCCCGTTAAAGGCAGATCCACTTCCCACAGAAGGGGCCACTGGTGGCGAGTTGAAGTCTGTTTTGATAAACTGGAAAGAACCTTGAATTGAAAACTTGTTGTTTAGTCTTGCATTACCACCTAAAGAAAAGTTATTTCTCAATACCCTGTTTCCGGGTGTAATCCCTCTATCTTCCGTTCTACCGTAGTTAAAGTTAAAGCTGGCATTTTCATTACCCCCTCTTAAATTTACAGAGGTACTTGTAACATAACCGGTTCTAAAGAATTCTTCAACTCCATTGTAAGGTTTGTATGGATAAGGTTGTGCAGCAATATCTTCATAACCAGCTAACAAGGATTGGTCTGCCAAGAAATTCAAAGGACTACTTAATTGTGCAAAACCAGATTCATTACCTAGCCATTGCCCGGCCAGTGAGACTGCATCATCATCTGTCCTGTCAAACCTTGGACCCCAGTTACTAAAGAAGAAACCAAATCCCTGATGGAAGCCACCTCCGTAGTTATCCTGGTATTTAGGTAGAATTGCGTCAGAAATAAAGGCTGAAGTACTTACACTAACTTCCATTTTGCTGGGAGCATCGCCTTTTGTGGAACTTTTAGTAGTAATCAATATTACCCCGTTCCGTCCTCTATTACCATAAAGAACAGTTGCACTCAACCCTTTAAGAACGTTTACTTCCTTAATTGTGTTTGGATCCAAATCTAAGAACCTACTTGAAGCCGTGTTACCATCTAATATAGACCCCTGGTTATTGGTGCCTGAATCAATTGGTACCCCGTCAACAACAAAAAGCGGTTGGTTAGACTGTGTTACCGAAGAATAACCCCGAATGATGATGTTGGTACCTGAACCGGAAAGGCCGTTACTGGCGGTGATATTTACTCCGGCTACTTTTCCTTGTAGTACCCGACCTATATCTGCTTCTGGTCTTGATTCAATTGCCCCTTCATCTACGGTTGATACCGCATAACCTAAGGACCTTTCCTCTCTCTCGATACCCTGGGCCGTTACCACAACCTCTTCAAGAGCCTGGGCATCTTCTTCCATTTGCACGTCAATGGTATTCGAAGCACCAACGACAATCCTTACATCTCTTTGTCCAATGTAGGAGAAGAGTAACGCCTGACCTTCACTGGCTCTGATTGCGTAATTACCATCGAAATCGGTCTGGGTACCATTTGTTGTACCTTCAACAACGATGTTTACACCAGGTAACGGCAAACCTTCAAAGTCAGTAACCGTACCTGAAATCGCCTTGTCTTGCGCAAATGATAAATGCACAACAAACGCTAAAAGAAGCGTCAAGATTCCATTTAAATTTGTTCTCATTTTTTAATTATTTGAATTAGCTAACTACGAAAATCCAAATTTCATGTTAATAAACCAAACTTATTTTAATAAAACTTTAAGACTAGAGACAGAAAAAAAACAATTCAACATCCTATTGTTAAAAAATTATGTTAAAAAAATGAATAATAAATCATATATCTCTTTATAACATATTAATCATGTGAATTATTTAGCAAAGTATTGTGAAATTGACAATTATTTGGTGCGTTGAAATTAAATTTGACACCTTATATAATAAGGTATAGAGTACAGAAAAATTAAACGCTAAAAACACTTCTTTTCATCAATTTAACCCGCCAATAAAAGGAACTAAAAAAAAATCAGAGAAAATTGTGGGATAGCATTTGAATTATAATGAATAATTACTACATTTGCCAGCCCTTAAATGAGGGTAGTATTTATACATATATATTAGTATGCCAACAATTTCACAATTAGTACGAAAAGGAAGGGCCACAATTACCAAGAAGAGTAAATCGGCTGCTTTGGATTCGTGCCCCCAGCGAAGAGGGGTTTGTACGCGGGTTTATACCACGACACCTAAGAAACCAAATTCTGCAATGCGTAAGGTTGCAAGAGTAAGGTTAACCAATGGTAAGGAGGTAAACGCTTACATTCCCGGCGAGGGTCACAATCTCCAGGAGCACTCGATAGTATTGGTTAGAGGCGGAAGGGTGAAAGATTTGCCAGGAGTTAGATATCATATTGTCCGAGGGGCTTTAGATACAGCAGGAGTTGCTGGAAGGACCCAAAGAAGATCTAAATACGGAGCAAAACGCCCTAAAAAGTAATCTAAACTTGTAAGAAGAAGAGATGAGAAAAAGACAGGCGAAAAAAAGACCACTATTACCGGATCCAAGGTTTAATGACCAACTGGTAACACGTTTTGTGAATATGTTAATGTGGGATGGAAAGAAATCAGTTGCCTTTAAAGTTTTCTACGATGCGATGGATATCGTAGAAGAAAAGAAAACTGATGAAGAAAAATCTGCATTGGAATTATGGAAAGAAGCTCTTTCCAACGTAATGCCACACGTAGAGGTTAGGAGTAGAAGAGTAGGTGGTGCAACATTTCAGATCCCTATGCAAATAAGACCGGATAGAAAAATTTCAACTTCTATGAAATGGCTTATAAGCTTCTCTCGAAAGCGTAATGAAAAGTCTATGGCTCAAAAATTGGCCGGAGAAGTATTGGCAGCTGCCAAAGAAGAAGGTGCTGCTGTTAAAAGAAGAGTGGATACTCATAAAATGGCGGAGGCTAACAAAGCATTTTCCCACTTTAGATTTTAAAAGATAAAATGGCAAGAGATTTAAAATATACAAGAAATATTGGTATTGCAGCGCATATTGATGCAGGTAAGACCACCACTACGGAACGTATTTTATTTTATACAGGCGTAAGTCATAAAATAGGTGAAGTGCATGATGGTGCTGCTACTATGGACTGGATGGCACAGGAGCAGGAGCGTGGAATCACAATTACATCTGCTGCTACCACATGTACATGGAATTTCCCTCTAAAGAACGGACAAGTACTTCCTGAAACTAAACCGTACCATTTTAATATTATTGATACCCCCGGACACGTTGATTTTACTGTTGAAGTGAATCGTTCCCTGAGGGTGTTAGATGGTCTGGTTTTTCTTTTTAGCGCTGTTGATGGAGTTGAACCTCAGTCTGAAACCAACTGGAGATTAGCGGACAATTACAAAGTGCCGCGTATTGCCTTTGTAAATAAAATGGACAGACAGGGAGCCAACTTTATGATGGTTTGCAATCAGGTAAAGGAAATGTTGAAGTCCAATGCTGTTCCTATTGTTTTACCAATAGGTGATGAGGCAGATTTTAGAGGTATAGTTGACCTTGTTAAGAACCGTGCCGTAATCTGGCATGATGAAGATTTTGGCGCTACTTTTGATGTCGTTGATATTCCTGAAGAAATGAAGGAGGAAGTTCACGGACACCGCGCTGCTTTAATTGAAGCGGTTGCGGAATACGATGAAAGTTTGATGGAGAAATTCTTTGAAGATGAAGACTCTATTACAGAAGATGAGGTACATGCGGCTTTGAGAGCAGCAGTTATGGATATGAGTATTATTCCAATGGTCTGCGGTTCTTCCTTTAAGAATAAAGGAGTACAGTTTTTGCTGGATGCAGTATGTCGTTACCTTCCTTCACCAATGGATAAAGAGGGAATTATAGGGATAAATCCGGATACCGGAAAAGAAGTCTTGAGAAAACCGGATAGTAATGAACCCTTTGCAGCTTTGGCATTTAAAATTGCCACGGATCCGTTTGTCGGACGTTTGGCTTTCTTCAGGGCGTACTCTGGCAAATTAAATGCCGGATCCTATGTGCTTAATAATCGCTCCGGGAATAAGGAAAGAATTTCAAGAATATACCAGATGCATTCCAATAAGCAGAATGCCGTAGATTCTATTGCGGCTGGTGATATTGGTGCGGCTGTAGGTTTTAAAGACATTAAAACGGGGGATACGCTTTCTGATGAAAAACATCCAATTATTCTGGAAAGCATGAATTTTCCTGATCCTGTTATCGGGATTGCAGTGGAACCAAAGACCAAAGCTGATGTTGACAGATTAGGAATGTCATTGGCTAAATTGGCTGAGGAGGATCCGACTTTTGTGGTAAAAACTGATGAAGCTTCGGGCCAGACCATTATTTCTGGTATGGGCGAGCTGCATCTTGATATTATTGTGGACCGCTTAAGAAGGGAGTTTAAAGTTGATGTCAACCAAGGAAAACCTCAGGTTGAATACAAAGAAGCGATTACCCGAAGCGCTGATCACAGGGAAACTTATAAAAAACAAACCGGTGGTCGCGGTAAATTTGCAGATATCGTATTTACAATGGAACCAAGAGAGGATGGAAAATCCGGATTGGAATTTGTAAATGTGATCAAGGGAGGTAATATACCCAGGGAGTATATCCCTTCTGTAGAAAAAGGTTTTAAAGAGGCTATGAAGAATGGTCCTTTAGCCGGATTTGAAATGGATAGTATGAAAATTACTCTTAAGGATGGTTCTTTTCACCCTGTGGATTCTGATTCGCTATCTTTTGAGCTGGCTGCTAAAATTGGATATAAAGGCGCGGCGAAGGCTGCGAGAGCGGTACTTATGGAACCCATAATGAAGTTAGAGGCACTTACGCCCGAAGAAAATATGGGAGATATTGTAGGAGACCTTAACCGTAGGAGAGGGCATGTTACTAATATGGATGATAGAGCAGGCGCTAAGGTCATAAAGGCTGAGGTACCTCTTTCGGAGATGTTTGGTTATGTAACTGCGCTTAGAACACTTTCTTCTGGCAGGGCAACTTCAACCATGGAATTTTCACATTATGCAGAAACCCCTTCTGGTTTGGCTGAAGAGGTAATAAAAGCAGCAACAGGTGTAACCGCCTAAATTGTAGTATTATGAGTCAGAAAATTAGAATAAAACTAAAATCGTACGATCATAATCTGGTAGACAAATCTGCCGAGAAGATTGTGAAAACGGTAAAATCGACTGGTGCTGTTGTTACAGGGCCAATTCCTTTACCAACACATAAAAAGATATTTACGGTTTTGCGCTCACCTCATGTGAACAAAAAATCCAGAGAGCAATTCCAGTTAAGTTCATACAAAAGACTTCTGGATATTTATAGTTCCTCATCGAAAACAATTGACGCACTAATGAAGCTGGAGCTTCCAAGTGGTGTTGAGGTGGAGATAAAAGTGTGATAGACCATTCCGTTTCGGTTTGAAACGGTTAACATGTCCGGAGCGTTTCGCAAAGGAAAAACGGCAACAAAAATATATTCGGGATCGAATTGTTTTTGATCCTGTTTTTTTTGCAGAAAAAAATAGTTTAATAGTAATTAATAATTAATAGTAATAATATGTCTGGGTTAATAGGAAAAAAAGTAGGCATGACCAGCATTTTTGACGATAACGGGAAAAACATTCCCTGCACCGTCATAGAGGCTGGACCTTGCGTAGTTACCCAAGTCAGAACCGAAGAGGTAGACGGGTACAATGCCCTTCAGCTTGGTTTCGATGACAAGGCAGAAAAGTCTGCTAATAAGGCTGAAATGGGCCATTTTAAAAAAGCAGGTTCTTCCACCAAAAAGAAAGTCGTTGAATTCCGGGATTTTGAAGGAGATTTTAAATTAGGTGAGACTGTTGGTGTCGATGTATTTGTTGAAGGCGAATTTGTTGATGTATCGGCCACATCTAAAGGGAAAGGATTCCAAGGAGTGGTAAAGAGACACGGTTTTGCAGGGGTTGGACAAGCAACTCACGGTCAGCATAACAGACTGAGAGCTCCTGGTTCAATTGGTGCTGCTTCATATCCCGCAAGAGTGTTTAAGGGAATGAAAATGGCAGGAAGAATGGGCGGTGGTAAAGTTACCGTTCAAAACCTTAGAGTTTTAAAAGTTGTTCCGGAAAAGAATCTTTTAGTTTTAAAAGGTTGTGTACCCGGTCATAAAAATGCTTACTTAACTATAGAGAAGTAATGAAGGTAGCAGTTTTAGATGTTAAAGGAAAAGAAACTGGACGAAAGGTAGACCTGTCGGACGCAGTTTATAAAATAGAACCCAACAAACATGCAATTTATTTGGATGTTAAACAGTACATGGCTCATCAAAGGCAAGGTACCCATAGCGCTAAAGAAAGAGCGGAAATAGTTGGAAGTACCAGAAAGATTAAGAAACAAAAGGGAACCGGTACCGCGCGGGCGGGAAGTATTAAATCCCCAATATTTCGTGGTGGAGGAAGGGTTTTTGGGCCTAGACCAAAAGATTATAGCCAAAAACTCAATAAGAATGTTAAGAGGCTGGCGCGAAAATCTGCTTTAAGTCTTAAGAGTCAGGATGAAGCGATTTTGGTTGTAGAAGACTTCAATTTTGATTCTCCAAAGACCAAAGATTTCATTCAGGTTTTGAAATCCTTAGGATTAGAAAACAAAAAGTCTTTGTTTGTGTTGGGTGATTCAAATAATAATGTATATTTGTCGTCGCGTAATTTAAAAGGTTATGAAGTCGTAACTAATTCAGAATTAAGCACTTACAAAATTCTTAATGCAAATCAAATCGTTCTTCTCGAAGGTTCTTTAGAAGGAATTGAAGCGAACTTAAATAAATAGGTTAGACATGAGTGTGTTGATAAAGCCAATTATAACGGAAAAAATGACAGCGGATAGCGAATTGTATAATCGCTATGGTTTTGTTGTGAATCCTAAGGCCAATAAACTACAGATCAAAGATGCCGTTGAAGCGGCTTATGGCGTTTCAGTGAAAAAAGTTCGAACAATGAATTATGGACCTTCACGCAAAACCCGTTTTACAAAAACCGGGGTTCAGCACGGGAAATCTAATGCATTTAAGAAAGCCATTGTTGATGTGGAAGAAGGGGAAGTAATCGATTTTTACAGTAATCTATAAAGACACCAAATGTCAGTTAGAAAATTAAAACCGATCACTCCAGGACAGCGATTTAAAGTAGTAAATGGGTTTGACGCCATTACTACTGATAAGCCGGAGAAAAGCTTGCTTGCTCCGATAAAAAGGTCTGGAGGTAGAAACAGTCAAGGAAAAATGACCATACGCCATAGAGGTGGTGGGCATAAAAGAAGGTATCGAATTATTGATTTCAAACGGGATAAGCAGGACGTTGCTGCAGAAGTAAAGTCTATCCAGTATGATCCAAATAGAACGGCTTTTATCGCCTTAGTGGAATACGCAGATGGTGATAAGAGATATATTATTGCCCAAAATGGTTTACAGGTAGGACAGAAAATATCCTCCGGAGAAAATGCAGCTCCTGAGATAGGTAATGCTCTTCCCTTAAGTAAAATTCCATTGGGAACTATTATTTCTTGTATTGAATTACGTCCTGGTCAGGGTGCGATAATGGCGAGAAGTGCTGGAACTTTTGCTCAATTAATGGCAAGAGAAGGAAAGTATGCCACTATAAAATTGCCATCTGGCGAGACAAGATTAGTACTTGCAAATTGCTTAGGTACTATTGGGGCGGTCTCAAATTCAGACCAACAGTTGATTGTTTCAGGAAAAGCTGGAAGAAGCAGATGGCTGGGCAGGAGACCAAGAACAAGACCGGTTGCTATGAACCCTGTAGATCATCCAATGGGTGGTGGTGAAGGTAGAGCCTCAGGGGGACATCCAAGATCTAAAAACGGAATTCCTGCTAAAGGGTTCAGGACTAGATCCAAGAACAAGGATACAAATAGGTATATATTAGAACGTAGAAAGAAATAAAAAGTAGAAAGAAATGGCACGTTCACTAAAAAAAGGACCATACATACATCACAGTTTGGATAAAAAAGTCCAGATGAATATAGATTCTGGTAAGAAGTCTGTAATAAAGACCTGGTCCAGAGCATCGACAATTAGTCCTGACTTCGTAGGTCAGACCATTGCAGTTCATAACGGAAGACAATTTGTTCCCGTATATGTAACTGAAAATATGGTGGGACATAAATTAGGCGAATTTTCTCCAACAAGATCTTTCCGAGGTCATGCGGGTGCAAAAAATAAAGGTAAAAAGTAAGTAAGCTATGGGAGTTCGAAAAAAACAAATGGCCGAAAGACTAAAGGCGGAAAAACAAAAAATGGCATTTGCTAAATTAAATAACTGTCCTACTTCACCAAGAAAAATGCGATTAGTTGCAGATTTGGTACGTGGAGCAGAAGTAGAAAAGGCACTTGCTATTCTTAGATTCAGTCCTAAAGAAGCCTCCCGTAGGTTAGAAAAGTTATTGCTTTCAGCAATCGCTAACTGGCAGGCAAAAAATGAAGAGGTAAATATTGAAGAAGTCGAGTTATTTGTGAAAGAAATAACAGTAGACAGCGGACGTATGTTAAAACGATTAAGGCCGGCCCCTCAGGGCAGGGCTCATAGAATAAGAAAACGTTCCAACCATGTAACCTTGGTATTGGGATCTAACAATAATACACAAAGCTAGAATTTTTAGTATGGGACAAAAAACAAATCCAATCGGAAATCGCCTAGGAATTATCAGAGGTTGGGAATCCAACTGGTATGGAGGAAACGATTATGGCGATAAACTAGCCGAAGACGATAAGATAAGAAAGTATGTTCATGCACGTTTGGCGAAGGCTAGTGTATCCAGGGTAATAATTGAGAGAACTTTAAAGCTTATAACCGTGACCATTACAACAGCCAGACCTGGTATTATTATTGGGAAAGGTGGTCAGGAAGTGGATAAACTGAAAGAAGAGCTTAAAAAAATTACAGATAAAGAAGTACAGATTAATATTTTCGAGATAAAGAGGCCTGAAGTTGATGCGAATCTCGTAGCGGCAAGTGTGGCCCGACAGATCGAAAATAGAATTTCATACAGGAGAGCCATTAAAATGGCAATTGCGGCGGCAATGAGAATGAATGCCGAAGGAATTAAAATTCAGATAGCCGGAAGGTTGAATGGAGCGGAAATGGCAAGGTCAGAATCTTACAAAGATGGTAGAATTCCTTTATCGACATTCAGAGCCGATATAGACTATGCAATTCACGAGGCTCATACGACCTATGGTAGATTGGGTATTAAAGTTTGGATCATGAAGGGCGAAGTATATGGAAAAAGAGAACTATCTCCGCTAATTGGGATGTCAAAAGGCCAGTCGAAAGGAAAGCAGCAAGATGCAGGCAAAAAACAACGTCGCAGAAAGTAATAATTAAAGAAGAAGTTAGAGATTATGTTACAGCCAAAAAGAACGAAGTTTCGCAAAGCGCAGAAAGGACGTATGAAAGGGAATTCCGGTAGAGGAAATCAACTTTCTAATGGGATGTTCGGGATTAAATCTTTGGATTCCTCCTTTCTTACTTCCCGCCAGATAGAGGCGGCTCGTATTGCTGCGACCAGGTATATGAAAAGACAAGGGCAATTATGGATTAAAATATTCCCGGACAAGCCTATTACCAAAAAGCCTTTAGAGGTTCGTATGGGTAAAGGTAAAGGAGCCCCGGAATATTTTGTAGCTGTAGTTAAGCCAGGAAGAATAATGTTCGAGGTTGCTGGTGTGCCCATGGACATAGCTAAGGAAGCTTTAAGGCTTGCAGCTCAAAAATTACCGGTAAAGACAAAATTTGTAGTGGCCAGGGATTACGAAGCGGCATAATTTTTATAATTAGGATGATGAAACAATCAGAAATAAAAGAATTATCGGTAGAAGAATTGAAGGAAAAAATGGCTCATTTTAAGAAGCAACACGCAGATCTTAAAATAGCCCACTCGGTCACTCCACTGGAAAACCCCCTTCAAATTAGGAAGGCAAGAAGAACTGTGGCGCAATTAGCTACTGAATTAACAAAAAGGGATAACCAATAATTGGTTCTGCTTTATGGAAAAAAGAAATTTAAGAAAGGAAAGAGTAGGCGTTGTAACTAGCAACAAAATGGAGAAATCTATTGTGGTTTCTGAAGTTAAGCGCGTTAAGCATCCTATGTATGGTAAGTTCGTACTGCGAACAAAAAAGTATGTTGCACATGATGAGACCAATGACTGCAATATTGGGGATACTGTTAAGATAATGGAGACACGTCCATTGAGTAGAACCAAATGTTGGAGACTGGTTGAAGTCCTAGAAAGAGCCAAATAATTATGTTACAGCAAGAATCGAGATTAAAAGTAGCAGACAATACAGGTGCCAAAGAGGTGTTAACCATACGCGTACTTGGCGGTACAAAGAGGAGATATGCATCGGTTGGTGACAAAATCGTAGTTACTGTTAAAGAGGCTACCCCAAACGGTGGTATAAAGAAAGGTACAGTTTCAACGGCCGTTGTTGTAAGAACAAAAAAAGAAGTAAGGAGACCGGATGGTTCTTATATTCGTTTTGATGATAACGCCTGTGTTTTGTTAAACCCTACGGGTGAAATGAGAGGAACTCGCGTTTTCGGACCTGTTGCCAGGGAGTTGCGTGATAAGCAATTCATGAAAATTGTTTCATTAGCTCCTGAGGTGCTTTAAAATATAGTAAGATGAAGTTAAGAATAAAAACGGGAGATACAGTTAGGATAATTGCAGGTGACCATAAAGGAACCGAAGGCAAAGTTACTGTTGTAGACCGTGAAAAGAATAAGGCGATTATAGAAGGTGCCAATATGGTATCTAAACACGAAAAACCGAGCGCACAAAACCCTCAGGGAGGAATAGTGAAAAAAGAAGCTCCTATACATTTATCTAACTTATCACTTATTGATTCCAAATCTGGTGAAACAACAAGAGTGGGCTATGAGGTAAGAGATGGTAAGAAAGTACGTTTTTCTAAAAAATCTAACGAAGTAATTTAGTTATGGCTTACGTTCCAAGATTAAAGCAAGAATATGGAGAGCGCATTGTTAAGGCTCTCAAAGAAGAATTTGGTTACAAAAATGTAATGCAAGTACCTAAGCTACAAAAAATTGTGCTTAGCAGGGGTGTTGGTGCAGCAGTAGCCGATAAAAAATTGGTAGATCATGCCTTAGATGAGTTAGCCCTAATCACTGGTCAAAAGGCGATAGCAACGATTTCAAAAAAGGATGTTGCAGCTTTTAAACTCAGAAAGGGTATGCCGATAGGGGCTAAAGTCACTCTTAGAGGTGAGCGCATGTATGAATTTTTAGACAGATTAGTTACTACTGCTTTGCCAAGGGAAAGGGATTTCCAGGGAATTAGAGCTACAGGTTTTGATGGAAGAGGAAATTACAATCTTGGTATAACAGAGCAGATTATATTTCCAGAAATTAATATTGATAAGATCAATAGGATTAATGGCATGGATATCACTTTTGTAACTAGCGCTGATACAGATAAAGAAGCAAAATCATTGTTAACCGAATTGGGATTACCTTTTAAAAAGAATTAGTATGGCTAAAGAATCAATGAAAGCCCGTGAAAGAAAAAGGGCGAAGGTTGTAGCAAAATATGCGGAGAAGAGAAAGGCTTTAAAAGAAGCCGGGGACTATGAGGCTTTGCAAAAACTGCCAAAAAATGCTTCTCCTGTTCGTATGCACAATAGATGTAAACTGACAGGCAGGCCTAAAGGGTATATGAGAACTTTTGGTATTTCTCGTGTAATGTTTAGAGAAATGGCTAATCAAGGATTGATTCCCGGTGTTAAAAAAGCAAGTTGGTAACCCAATATAAAAGTTAAGAAGATGTTTACAGATCCATTAGCAGATTATTTAACAAGAATTAGAAACGCCAGTAGTGCGGGTCATAGGGTAGTTGAAATTCCGGCTTCTAATTTGAAAAAAGAGGTAACTAAAATATTATTCGATCAAGGATATATTTTGAGTTATAAATTCGAGGAGAATGAGGTACAGGGAATTATTAAAATTGCCCTGAAGTATGATAGGCTGACCAAAGAACCGGTGATTAGAAAGATTCAGCGTATAAGTACGCCTGGTCTTAGAAAATATGCCAGTTCCGGAGATATGCCCAGAGTGCTTAATGGCTTGGGAGTTGCTATTGTATCTACTTCTCATGGAGTTATGACAAGTAAGCAAGCTAAGCGAGATAATGTTGGCGGAGAAGTTTTATGCTACGTTTATTAAGAAATAAAGAGATAGGAAAATGTCTAGAATAGGTAACAATCCAATAGAAATTCCGGAAGGAGCCACAGTTGAACTGCAGGATAATATTATTACTGTAAAGGGGAAATTGGGCGAATTAACGCAGGAATATTCATCGGTTTCCATAAAAGTTGAAGATGGTCAGGTTTGGGTAACAAGACCTTCTGAATCAAAAGAACATAAAGCCAAACACGGCCTGTATAGATCCTTGATTTCCAATATGATTTTGGGAGTGACCAATGGATGGACAAAAGAGCTTGAATTGGTTGGTGTAGGTTACCGCGCAGGTAATCAAGGTCAAAAGTTAGATTTGGCTTTGGGTTTCTCTCATAATATTGTTTTGGATTTAGCTGCTGAAGTTAAAGTTGAGACTATTTCTGAGAAGGGTAAAAACCCAGTTATAAAGCTTACCTCACATGACAAACAATTGGTAGGCCAGATTGCGGCTAAAATAAGATCATTCCGCAAACCTGAACCTTACAAAGGAAAAGGTATAAAATTTGTCGGAGAACAATTAAGAAGAAAAGCAGGTAAATCCGCTTAAGAATTGAATTATGGGATTATCAAAAACTGAAAGAAGAGCGCGCATTAGAAAAAGGATAAGAAAAGTATCCATTGGCACAGCCGAGAGGCCTAGATTGTCTGTTTTTAGAAGCAACAAAGAGATTTATGCTCAAATAATTGACGATAATAATGGAACTACTTTAGCTTCTGCTTCTTCTAGGGATAAGGAACTGAGTAAGGCAAAAGGTACGAAAGTAGAGATTGCCAACCTGGTAGGTAAGGCAGTAGCTGAAAAAGCGAAGAAAGCCGGGATAGAGGCTGTTGCTTTTGATCGCGGCGGTAATTTGTATCATGGTAGAGTAAAATCATTGGCCGAAGGTGCCAGAGAGGCCGGTCTAAAATTTTAATAGGAAATATGTTCGGGAATTACAAAAATGTAGAAATTGTTAAACCGGGAGGTCTTGAACTAAAAGACAGATTGGTTGGTGTTCAAAGAGTTACTAAAGTAACTAAAGGGGGTAGAGCTTTTGGTTTTTCTGCGATCGTGGTTGTAGGTGATGAGAATGGTGTAGTAGGTCATGGTCTTGGGAAGTCTAAAGAAGTAGCTACCGCTATAGCTAAGGCTATTGAGGATGCTAAAAAGAACTTAATTAGAATACCTCTTAGTAAAGGCACTTTGCCACATGAGCAAAAAGGAAAGTTTGGCGGCGCACGGGTGTTTGTTAAACCTGCTTCACATGGTACAGGAGTAATTGCCGGAGGAGCCGTTAGAGCCGTATTGGAATCAGTTGGCGTACAGGACGTTTTGTCCAAGTCTCAGGGATCCTCTAACCCGCATAATGTCGTAAAAGCTACATTTGATGCTTTACTACAATTGAGGGATGCCAGAACTGTAGCAAAACAAAGAGGTGTTTCGTTAGAAAAAGTCTTTAAAGGATAAGTAGCAAGAGTATGGCAAAGATTAGAGTTAAGCAGGTAAGAAGTAGCATTAAAAGGCCACAAAATCAGAAAAGAACACTGGAGGCACTTGGATTGCGTAAGATTGGCCATGTTGTGGAACATGAAACCACACCCAATATTATGGGAATGATCAATAAGGTTAAACACTTAGTTTCTACGGAAGAAGCATAAAATATATTTGTAATGAATTTAGGGAATTTAAAACCAGCCAAAGGGTCTGTTCACAAAGCCGGGAAAACCATAGGCCGAGGCCAGGGTTCTGGCAAAGGAGGTACTGCAACAAGAGGGCATAAAGGTGCTAAATCAAGATCCGGGTATTCCAGGAAGATTGGTTTTGAAGGAGGTCAAATGCCTTTGCAAAGACGTGTACCCAAGTTTGGTTTTACCAACATTAACAGAAAAGATTATCAGGGTATAAATCTGAATAAACTTCAGGAGCTTGCAGATAAAGGATTGGTTAAAAAAACAGTCACTGTTAAAGATCTTGTAGATAACGGAATGGCTCATAAAAACGATTTGGTTAAGATATTAGGCGGTGGTGAACTAAAAGCGTCTCTTAAAATAACCGTGCATAAATTTACTGCAACTGCGAAAGCTGCGATTGAAGCTGCTGGTGGTGAAGCAATAAATTTATAAGTAAGGAAGATTATGAAGAAATTTTTTGAGGTTATATCAAATATCTGGAAAATAGACGAACTGAGGGGCAGAATTATTGTAACCTTAGGTCTGCTGCTTGTGTATCGTTTTGGTGCTCAGGTTGTTCTTCCCGGGATTGATACTTCTCAACTAGCAGAATTATCTTCAAGTACCGAATCAGGTATTTTGGGTTTATTAAATGCCTTTACGGGTGGAGCATTTGCCAATGCTTCTGTATTTGCTCTGGGTATTATGCCCTATATCTCTGCGTCCATTGTGGTTCAATTAATGGGAATCGCAGTGCCTTATCTTCAAAAACTGGATAAGGAAGGTGAAAGTGGAAGAAAAACAAAAAACCAGATAACGAGATGGCTTACCATTGGTATCTGTATTGTGCAGGCTCCCGCGTACCTTTATAGTCTGGGTGCCCTGGGTGTTCCGGATAGTGCATTCCTTTTAGGTAAAGGCTTGAGTTTTATCGTGCCTTCGGTAATTATTTTGGTAACAGGTTGTGTCTTTGCCATGTGGTTAGGAGAAAAAATTACAGATAAAGGAATTGGAAATGGTATTTCCCTTCTTATTATGATAGGGATTATTGCCACTATGCCGCAATCTTTTGTTCAGGAGTTTGTTTCCAGAACCGCTAATAATACGGGTGGACTGATGTTTATGCTCATAGAAATTATTTTGTGGTTTCTTGTTATTCTGGCCAGTGTTCTATTGGTTATGGCAACGAGGAGAATACCGGTTCAATATGCAAGGAGGTCAGCCTCCGGAGGGTATGAAAAAAACATTGCTGGTTCCAGACAATACATTCCTTTGAAATTGAACGCTTCTGGAGTAATGCCTATAATATTTGCACAGGCTATTATG